>DASTNM010000600.1:0-5592 GCA_035762745.1 Candidatus Polarisedimenticolia bacterium | reverse complement strand
CAATATGTCTGGGCCCGCGACCAGCACCATCTTCTGGGGCGCCTCTACGCGTCGCAGGGAATGGCACCCGAACGGCCGATCCGTTGCCTGCTTCTGGCCCGATCGTTCTCACACGCTTTCCTGCGGTGTCTTTCCCTGGTCTCGGTGCCCGTCTCACCCTACCTCGTGCGCCGCCTCCCAACGCCCAGGGAGCGTGGGATCCTGATTCTGCCGGCGGCCTCGATCTTCGGCCCGGATGAGGAGGACCACGTGGCAGGCCGGCGGAGTGCGGCCCCGGCCGATGCTCCGACCGTTGCGGCGGAGCAGGCGTTGGGAGCGCCGGCGAGGAGGGCGCAAACCACCGGCGAGCCCGAGACCCTGATGCCGGCGGCCGCGACGCACGAGGCCGCGCGCGCGGACGATGGGGAGCCGCCGTACGCCGAGGTCCTCGAACCAGGCGATCTCACCCACCTCGACGCCCTGGTGGGGGCCGAGGCTCTTTCCGACCCCGACTCTCTGCCGGAGCTCCCGGCACTCGGAAGCGCCACCGGCGACCCGATCGAAAACCTGACGGCGGAGGAGCTCGATGAGTTCGAGCGCTTCGATCGCCAGCGGAGGGAGCGTGGTCGAAGATCATCGTGAGGATCGACCCGTGAGGCGCCGCCGCCTGGGACGCGGCCTCAACGATCTGATCGGATCCCCGCGTGCCCGGGAATTCGCCCAACCGCTCGAGACCGCGGCGACCGGGCCACGACCGGTCGTCGTCTGCGTCGCCAGCGGCAAGGGGGGGACCGGAAAGTCGGTTCTGACCAGCAACCTCTCCGTCCACCTCGCGGCCTCGGGCGTGAAGGTCGTCGCCCTGGACGCCGACATGGGCCTGGCGAACCTGCATCTCCTCCTCGGGATGCGTCCGACGCGCACGGTGCTCGAGGTGATCGAGCGGGGTGCGTCGCTCGACGACATCGCCGAGCCCGGGCCGGCCGGCGTGCGGCTGGCGGCGGGCGGTTCGGGGATGCCCGAGCTGGCCGACCTCCACCCGCTGCGTCTGCAGCGCCTGGTCGCGGCGATCGACGATCTCGCCGGCCGGGCCGAGGTCGTGCTGGTCGACACCGGCGCCGGCATCGGGCGGGCCGCCACCGCGTTTCTCTACGCCCTCGAGGAGATCCTCGTCGTCACCACGTCGGACCTCACCGCCATGACCGACGCCTACGCCGTCATCAAGAACGTGGCGCACAACAACCGGACGGCCCGGCTGTCGCTGGTGGTGAATCGCGCCTCGAGCGCCGTCGAGGGGCTCGAGGTCTACGGCCGGATGGATCGGATCAGCCGGAAGTTCCTCGGACGTTCCCTGCTTTACCTTGGGCACGTTCTCGACGACCCGCGGGTCGGTGCCTCGGTCGCGGCCCGCATTCCGATCCTCCTCAATCAGCCGGCCTCGCCGGCCGCGGCCTGCCTCAGAGGGATCGGACGGTCGCTCATGCTGGAGATCGCCCCGCGCCGCACGGCCGGGGCCGCGGGGACCGCCTGAGAGCCGGAGGGGTGTCATGCGGGTGATCGCCATCGCCAATCAGAAGGGCGGCAGCGGCAAGACGACCACGGCGATCAACCTCGGCGCCTGCCTGGCGCGTCTCGGGCGCTGCACGCTGCTGGTCGATCTCGATCCGCAGGCGCATGCCTCGCTGGGCCTGAGCCGGGGCCGCCCGGTGCTCGATGGCGTCACCGTGGGCGACGCGCTGGCCGACGGAGGAGCGATCGGGGGGGTGGTGCGTCGAGTGTCGGAGAACTTCGACCTGGCCCCCTCCACACCGCGGCTGCTTCTCGCGGAGCAGCGGTCCGGCTTGCTGCCTCACGGCGAGGAGTCGCTGCGGCGAGCCCTGGCCGACGTCGAAGGAAAGTACGCCTTCGTCCTGATCGACTGCCCCCCGACCGGCGGGATGCTGACTTCGAACGCGCTGCGCGCCGCGGACGAGGCGATCATCACCGTGGAGACCAGTTTCTTCGCCCTCTACGGTGTGAGCCAGCTTCTCGAGCTGATCCAGGAGACGCCGGGGGCCGCGGGCGGGCCGGCACGTGTCCGGGCCCTCGTCACCCTGTACGATCAGCGCACGGCGTTCGCGCGCGAGATCCTCAGGGACCTGGGGGGATACTTCGGTGAGGCGCTCTTCGAGACGGTGATCCACGCCAACGTCAAGTTGAAGGAGGCCTCGAGCTACGGGCTGCCGATCGTCGACTACGACCCGAGGGCGCGCGGCAGCAGGGACTACATGGCGCTGGCCCGCGAGGTCGTGGCCGAGTGCTGAGAGGACTCGGAGGGAACGCATGAGCGCAGAGGATTCCGGGGACCGGGAAGCGCGCGCCCTGACGCTGCTGATCCAGCTGTTCGGGCGCGAGGCGATCGATCGGCTGTCGCTCGCCGGCTTCGCGGACAACGAGGCGATCGCCCAGGCGGGCCCGGAGCGGCTGGCGGAGGAGGGGGGCATCCCCGTGTCGCTGGCGCGGCGCATCGTGGCGGTGGCGGCGGAGGCGCAGGAGGACAGCGCGCCGCCCGCGCGGCCGGCACGCCGCGCTCCCGGGCGCAAGGCGGCGTCCGGCGCCTGGGAGACCGGATCCGCGCCCCCCCGGCCGGCCGATGGGCGTTCCGCACGCTCGCCGGATCCATTCGTCGACGATGCCGGCCTGGTCTCGTGGATGGGGTTCGCCGCGCACCGGGGAGCCCGGGGCGGCGGGCTCATGGTCTCCGTGTCGGACTCGATCCTCGAGACCCCTTCCCCCGAGCCGGCCTCCTCACCGGCGGCGCACAAGCCCACGGCGCCGGAGAACGCCGCCGCAACCGGATCGAGCCAGAAGATCGCGCGCGGGCCGGAGGGCCGCCAGGCCTCGCCCACTCACGCCATCATCCAGGACTCGTTCTGGAGTTTCGGGACCAGGACGCCGGCTGGGCCGACGTCGCCGAGCCAGGCGATCGGACCGGACGAGAAGCGCATGCAGGCCGAAGGCCCCGGAGACCAGCCTCCGATGAAACGCCCGCTTCCCCGCAGGAGGACGCACCATGGGCACTGAACGCAATCCGCGCTCGCAGCCGCCCCGGCCGAAGGGCGACCCTGAGCCGACCAGGGACAGGCATAGGATCCCGCGCCCTCCTCAGCCGCAGTTCCGCGGCGGACCGGTCGCCGGCCGCCCCGCCGGCGGAGTCTCCGCCGACGACCGTCCCGTCGTTCGGCCGGCGTCCGGGTTGAGCCGCGATGAGGCCGACCAGATCCTGGGCGACGATCCGGCGCTGGCGGATGCCGTGCTGCCGCCCGGTGCGGGGCACGAGGGGCGGCCGGGACCCGGCCTGGAGGCCCAGCCCGCGCTCCGCACGGGAGCGAGCGGCGCGACCGTGATGAACGATCTCGTGGACGAGATCGAGCGGGACTTCGAGAAGGAGATGGAACGGCATGCCCCGGAGGCGGCCCTGCCGCCGTACCGGCGGACGATCGGGTGTTCGTTCTCACCGCAGCGTCAGGGGAGGTGACCGGATGTCCCGTTTCCGACTGGAGGATTTTCCTTTGCTGGAGGCTGCGCCCACCTCGGCCGCCAGCCTGCGCGCCAAGCTGGGGGAGATGCTGATCAACTCCACCTCGGCACGCTTGAAGATCGAGTCGGTCGATGCGAAGACCGGCGAGTACCGCATCGCCCTTCTGGGGACTCTCGACATCGAGAGCACCCCGTTCGACGGTATCTGACGAGGAGACCAGAACCCTATGGCGCGCTTCCGCCTGCAGGACATGCCGTTGCTCGAGACCTCTCCCACGTCGCCCGCCACGCTCACGGCGAGACTCGGCGAGCTGCTCATCCACTCGGTGAGCGCCGCGGCCAGGGTCGAGCTGGTGAACCGGGAGACCGGAGAATACCGCGTGACGCTCCAGGGTACGCTCGATCCCGAGGACCTCAAGATCGAGCGCTGAGGCGACGCCCGCGGAAGGGAGCCAAATGTCGGACGAGCTGTTTCGGCGCTTTCGAGACAAGATGCAGGGTCGCGCCGCGGCCCGGCGACGCGGCCCCGCTCCGCCGGCCGACGCCGCCCCGGGGGAGACGACGCCCGCTGCCGAGGCGCCGGTCCCGGACGACTCGATCCGGATCCGCTCCGTGCAGCACGGACCCTTCCCCGGCGCCGCCCGCTACAATTCCCGCTTCCAGGAGGGGGTGACGCGGATCCGCCTGACGATCGACCTCGGGGCGGAGCTCCGGCGTCCGCACGGGCCGCTGTCCTCCTCCTTCAAGGCCAACCTTCTCGCGCTCTGTCCCCTTCTCCCGGAGCACGACTGCCGGGGCGGCCGCGACGTCCATGAACTGCTCTCCGCCGGGGACGCCACGACGCCGCAGCGAGCGCGAGCCCCCGAGGAGGACGGCCTCGTCCTGGCCCACCTCATCGAGCACGTGGCGATCGACCTCATCGTCGCCGTGTCGGGGGCAAGGTTCTGCAGCGGGGTGACCTGCGCCTGGCGCGACCGAACCGACCGGTTCGACGTCTTCGTGGAATGCACCGACCCGCTGCTGGGGCGCTCGCTGGCGATCCTGGCGACGGCCGCGGTGCGCGACCTTTGTGCGGCCGGCGATGGCCTCGAGGCGCACCGGCGTTGCCGCGACCTTCTGACCTTCCTGCACAGAACGGGCCGGAAGACGCTGGCTCCGGAGGACGCGGCGACCTCCCTGGGGCTCGACCTCGCCGCCACGCGGGAATCCCTCGAGGCGGTCGCCCGGCTCGGCTATCTCGAAGCCGTTGCGGCGCCTCTCACCTTCTCGTCGGCCACCGGCGTCCTCTTCCGGCGCGTGGCGCTCGAGCCGGGCGCGGGAGGCCCCCCGGCTCTCGGGTGAGGGTCAGGTGGCCGGCCGCATGGCGGGCGTCCCCTCGATCGCCGGACGCACCTTCTCGGTCAGATCGAGGTAGGTGGCGAGGGCGCTGCCGCTCTCGCGGTACGAGGCGCGGAACAGGGCGGCGATCTCTTTGCGGTCCAGGATCCCCGCCCGGTAGGCGTCGTAGATCTGCTGCCCCAGGAAGTACCCCAGCTCGTGAATCAGGATGTTCGCGCGCTTCGGCTCGGCCCTGATCCCGTCGAGGATCTCGCGAGGGACTTCGTCGTACTGCCCGTAGCTGCTCTCGAATTTCTTGTGCAGCAGGATGAAGTTGATGATGGCGTTGAAGTCTTCGAAGCCGTAAGGTGTGTGCGCCTCGATCGTCTCGCGGTCCTTGCGATAGTACTGGTAAAACTCGGTCTCGAAGAAATGGTTGCGACTCGGGTCGATGAGCTTCGATCCGAAGAACGCCAGCGCCTCCTCCATCACGCCGCCGTAGAACAGATCGTGCTGCGGCATCTCGCGCGGCGCCGCGCCGTAGATCTCCCCCTTCAGGGCCTGGTTGACGAAATGCGCCGCCTCCTCGCCGGCATGCACGGTGTTGAACCGGCCGATGAAAATCGCGTTGATGCGCGGGATGTAACAGGACCCGGAGCGCGTGACATGCGACAGGACCTCATCCGTTTCGGCGGCGGTGAAGCGGTGGCCACGCAGGAGCTTTCTCAAGTCCTCGATCTCCATTCCCGAGTAGACCTCGGGGTAGACGTCGACCAGAAA
>DASTNM010000599.1:0-7245 GCA_035762745.1 Candidatus Polarisedimenticolia bacterium | reverse complement strand
AGACGCGCGCGGTGGGACCCCGTCGCGCGGTCTCGCACGCCCCGGCGAACGCAGGGCACGGCGCCTCAGGCCGGGAAATCCGCATCAGTCTCTGGGCCTGAGTTCTCGGCGGTGATGGGGAGGCGAGGCGGCGGCTCGCCTCCCCGGCCAACTGGGGATACCTCAGCCCCGCCTCCCCTTGACACCTCACCGGGCTGAGCGTGTAATCGCACCGTGCCTCGGATCGTGAGACGACGGGCCGGCACCGCGCCCCGCAGGCGGCCGGCGGCGCGCCGCGCCGGCGGGCGGGCCGGCGCGCCCCCGCCGGGCGACGACGGCGCCCGGGCGAAGGTGGTTCTCCGGCTGCTGGTGAACGGCGAGGCTCAGGAGATCGCCACGACACCGCACAAGACCCTTCTCGAGGTCCTGCGCGAGGAGCTGCAGCTCACCGGCACCAAGCATGGCTGCGAGCTGGGGGAGTGCGGCGCCTGCACGGTCCTCCTGGACGGGAAGCCGCAGCTCTCCTGTCTCGTGCTCGCCCTGGAGTGCGAGGGCCGCCCGATCGTCACGGTCGAGGGGCTGGCGAAGGGCGCGACGCCGCATCCCTTGCAGACGGCGTTCGCCGATCTGGGAGCGGCCCAGTGCGGTTACTGCACGCCGGGCATCCTGTGCGCCGCGAAGGAGCTGCTCGACAGGAACCCCGAGCCGAGCCGTGCGGCGATCCGCGAGGCGCTGTCGGGAAACCTTTGCCGCTGCACCGGCTATATCAAGATCTTCGAGGCGGTCGAGCTGGCGGCGCGCCGTCTCAAGGATCCGGCGGCCCGACCGACCGGCGAGACGCTTTACGGCCGGAGGAGGCCGGAATGAGCCGCGCGCGCCCCCTGCGCGTCGTCGGGACACCGGTGCGCAAGGTCGACGGGCTCGCCAAGTGCTCGGGAGCGCTGAAATACGCCGACGACCTCGCACTGCCGCGGATGCTCTATGCGAAGATCCTGCGCTCGCACCTGCCGCACGCCCGAATCCTCGGCATCGACACCTCCCGCGCCGCCGCGCTGCCGGGGGTCCTCGCCGTCCTGACAGGGAAGGACCTGCCGGTCCAGTTCGGCATCCTGCCGGTCAGCCAGGACGAGCACGCCCTCTGCCTCGATCGGGTCCGCTTCGTCGGGGACCCCGTGGCGGCCGTGGCGGCGATCGACGAGGAGACCGCCTGCGAGGCCCTGAGCGCCCTGCGCGTCGACTACGAGCCTCTCGCTCCGGTCATGTCGATCGAGGAGGCGATCGCCCGCCCGGAGCCTCGCCTGCACGACTATGGCGAGCGGGGGAACATCCACAAGATCGTGGCGCTGGAGTTCGGCGACGTGACGCGCGGCTTCCGCGAGGCGGACGAGGTGCTGGAGAACACCTTCTTCTACGAGGGGAGCACCCACCTGCCGCTGGAGCAGCATGCCGCCCTGGCGCAGGCCGACCCCGACGGCCGGCTGACCGTCTGGTCGAGCACGCAGACGCCGCATTACGTGCACCGGGCGCTGGCCAAGGTGCTGGGAATGAAGGCGGCGCGCATCCGAGTGATCGCCACTCCCAACGGTGGCGGCTTCGGAGGCAAGAGCGACCCCTTCAGCCACGAGATCGTCGTGGCGAAGCTGGCGCTCCTCACCGGGCGGCCGGTGAAGATCACGCTGACACGCGAGGAGGTCTTCTACTGCCACCGCGGCCGTCACCCGGTCCTGATGCAGGTGAAGACGGGAGTGACCAAGGACGGCGCCATCACCGCGCTGCACTTCCGCTCCTACCTCGACGGCGGGGGCTACGGGTCGTACGGTGTCGCCAGCACCTACTACACCGGGGCGCTGCAGACCGTCACCTATCCGATCGCGCACTACAAGTTCGAGGGGCTGCGCTGCTTCACCAACAAGCCTCCCTGCGGACCGAAGCGCGGCCACGGCACCCCGCAGCCGCGCTTCGCCCTCGAAGTGGAGATGGACCGGATCGCCGAGCGGCTCGACGTCGACCCGGCCGACCTGCGCCTGCGTCACCTCGTCCCGCCCGACTCGCTGACCGTCAACTCCCTGCGCGTCGGGTCGATGGGACTCGGGGCCTGCATCGAGAAGGTGGTCGCCGGGTCCGGCTTCAAGGAGAAATTCCGGCGGCTGTCGCGCGGCAAGGGGATCGGCCTCGCCTGCTCCTCGTACATCTGCGGCGCCGGCCTGCCGATCTACTGGAACAACATGCCGCACACCGGTGTCCAGCTCAAATGTGACCGCGGCGGCGGGGTGACGGTCTTCTGCGGCGAGATCGACATCGGGCAGGGATCCGACACCGTCCTGGCGCAGGTCGTCGCGGAGGTCCTGGGGATCGATCCGCACGACATCCGCATCGTCTTCGGCGACACCGACCTGACGCCGGTCGATCTCGGGTCCTACAGCAGCCGCGTCACGTTGATGATGGGGAACGCCGCGCTCCAGGCGGCGGAGCGCGCCAGGGTGCTGCTGGCCAAGGGGGTCGCCGCGAAGCTCGAGGTGCCCGTTGAGCGCCTCGAATTCGTGGGCGGCCGTGTGCGCGACGCCCGAAATCCAGCCGGCGACCTGTCGTTCGCCGAGGCGGTGCAGGAGGCCGAGGCGCGCTACGGGACGATCGGCACCGTCGGCTCCTACACCCCTCCGCCCTCGGCAGTCCGCTACAGGGGCGCCGGCGTCGGACCGTCCCCGGCCTATTCGTACAGCGCCGCCGTGGTGGAGCTGGATGTCGATCCGCAGACCGGCTGGGTCCGCGTGGAGCGGGTTCATCTGGCGCACGACGTCGGGCAGTGCATCAATCCGGTGCTCGTCGTCGGTCAGGTCGAGGGGAGCGTCTACATGGGGTTGGGCGAGGCGCTGATGGAGGAGCAGGTCTTCCGCGCCAACCGTCACGGCGTCCACAAGGCCCCCTCGCTCCTCGAGTACAAGAGCCCGACGACGATGGAGATGCCGGAGGTCGTGACCTACCTGGTCGAGGACCCCGATCCACGCGGCCCGTTCGGCGCCAAGGAGGTCGGCCAGGGGCCGCTGCTGCCGGTCGCGCCCGCGGTGGCCAACGCGGTGTACGACGCGCTGCGGGTCCGGATCGACGAGGTGCCGATCACTCCGGAGAAGATCCTCAAGGCGCTCGCTTCACCCGACAGGCGCTACGGTCCGAGACGCGTGCCGCACGTCGACTGGCCGGAGCCGATCCGCGTCCCGACGCCATGGGAGAGCGGGACCGCCGGCGCCGCCCGAGGCGAGCGCACGCCCGCCGCAGGCCGCGGCCGGCAGACCACGCCACCGCCCGACGCGGGAGGGGCGGCCCGATGATGCGCCTGCCGAGGTTCCGCTACCTGGCGCCCCGCACGGTGCGCGAGGCGGCCGCCATCCTGGCGGGGGAAGGGCCGCAGGCGATGGTGGTCGCAGGCGGCACCGACCTCTACCCGAACATGAAACGTCGACAGCAGACGCCGAAGAGCCTCATCGGCCTGCGCCTCGTCGAGGCCCTGCGCGGAGTACGGGGCGACCCGGCGCGCGGGATCCGGATCGGGCCGCGCACGACGCTCTCCGATTTGGAGCAGAACGTTCTTCTGCGGCGGCACTATCCCGGCCTGATCGAGGCGGTCCACTCGGTCGCCACCCCGATCCTGAGGAACATGGGGACGATCGGCGGCAACATCTGCCTCGACACCCGCTGCAACTA
Organism: Candidatus Polarisedimenticolia bacterium; assembly: GCA_035762745.1. Classification (GTDB taxonomy): domain Bacteria; phylum Acidobacteriota; class Polarisedimenticolia; order Gp22-AA2; family Gp22-AA2; genus DASTNM01. The sequence goes on along the minus strand of DASTNM010000599.1, from coordinate 3,567 downwards.
CCTCGACCAGACCTACGAGTGGCGCCGGGCGATCGACTTCTGCATGAAGTGCGACGGCACGGTCTGCTGGGTCGCCCCCGGCAGCGAGATCTGCCTCGCCGTCTCTTCGAGCGACACCGCCCCGATGCTTTGCGCGCTCGGCGCGAGGCTGAGGCTCGGGTCGAAGCGGGGGGAGCGGAAGATCGCGGCGCGGGATTTCTACCGGCGCGACGGGATCCGTCACCTCGCCAGACGGCCCGACGAGATCCTCACCGAGGTCGAGCTGCCGCCGGCCGGCGGCTGGCGCTCCTGCTACCGGAAGCTGCGGCGCCGGGAGGCGTTCGATTTCCCGGTCCTCGGAGTCGCCGCCTGCGGCCGCTTCGAGGGGCCTCTCCTCGCCGAGGCGAGCCTCTGGCTCGGCGCCGTCTCGATGGCCCCCGTCGAGGCGCGGGAGGCGCAGGCGTTCCTGACGGGTCGTCCCCTCACCGACGAGGCGATCGAGGAGGCGGCCCGCCTCGCCTACCCGGTCGCGAAGCCGGTCGACAACACCGACTTCGGCCTGCGCTTCCGCAAGGAGATGACCCTGAGCTTCGTGAGTCAGGCGCTTCGCGCCCTCCGCCCGCCCGACTTGACCGCATCCGGTCGCTTCGCCTAGAGTCCCGGCCCATGGCGAATGAACGAACCGCCGGCCCCGCTCCACGCAAGGCGACCGCCTTCCAGCTCGTCTTCATGATGTACTCGGTGATCTGCAGCGGGGCCTACGGGCTGGAGCAGATGGTCTCGAACTCCGGGCCGGGGATGGCGATCCTGACCCTGAGCATCCTGCCGATCATCTGGGCGGTGCCGCTGGCGCTGGCCTGCGCCGAGCTCTCGGCCCTCTACCCGGTCGAGGGGGGATACTACCGCTGGGCCAGGATGGCGTTCGGGGACTTCGTCGGCTATCAGGCAGGCTGGCTGGTCTGGCTCGCCAACCTGGCGACCAACGGCACCTTCGCCGTCCTCTTCGCCAATTACGCCCGCCAGTGGATTCCGAACATGTCGACCGGCGTCCACTGGTGCATCGCCGCCTCCCTGGTCTGGCTCTCGACCTGGATGAACTACCGCGGCATCCGGATCGTCGGCGGCGCCTCGGTCGTCCTGACGATCCTGATCTTCCTGCCGTTTCTGGCGCTGACGCTTCTCGGAATCCTGCACTGGCAGTTCAACCCACTGGTGCCGTTCGTCACTCCGGAGAAGGGGTCGGTCGCCGCCTTCGGGGGCGGACTCCTGATCGCCATCTGGCTCTATTCCGGCTTCGAGAAGCTGACCACGAACGCGGCGGAGGTCGAGAAGCCGTCACGCGCCTTTCCGATCGCGCTGGCGTTCGCCGTCCCGATGACGTCTTTGAGCTACATCATCCCGACGGTTGCCGGGCTCGCGGCCCACGGGCACTGGAGCGAATGGGGGGAGTCGTACTTCTCGGTCGTCGCGGGAGCGATCGGTGGGCCGCTCCTCGGCAGCGCGATGGCGTTCGGAGGGCTCCTGAGCAATCTCAGCCTGCTGATGGTCACCATCCTGGGGCAGTCGCGGCTGCCGATGGTCATGGCCGAGGATCGCCTCTTCCCCGCGATCTTCCGCAAGACCCACCCGCGCTTCGGGACCCCCGTGGCGGCACTCCTGGTCGGGGGCGTGATCCTGAGCCTCATCATCCAGATGAACTTCGAGCAGCTTGCGGGACTCTTCTCGCTGGTGCAGGTCTGCGCCTATCTTCTTATATATGCCTCTCTGATCAGGCTGCGCGCGCACCCGCCACTGCCGGCGGCCGCGGCCGGGATCCACCCGGAGGAGCCGGCCGGCCACCGGCCGTTCCGGGTCCCCCTCGGACTCGGGGGGTTGGTCGCCATGACCCTGCCGAGCGTCGCCCTCTCTTTTCTGGCCATCCGCCAGACCTTCTGGCACGACGGCGCTCTCGATGTCCGGCAGGCGATCGTCGACCTCGGCGTCTTCGCCTCGGGGCCTTTGACCTACTTCGTGTTCCGGAGATTCGTCGGCAACTCCCCGCGGTAGGCATGGCGCATCACGATGGCCCCGTTGAGCGCGCCGAGCACCACCGCCAGGAAGAGCAGTCCGCCGCCGGCCGCGATGCTCCCCGCGCTCTCCCACCACAGGCCGATCGCCAGGAGCGGCACCCCCGCCGTCCAGCATGAGAAGATCGCCCTCTGAAGCCGCCTGACCGGCAGCTCGTGCGCCTTGGGCGCCGGCCGGTCGTAGACCAGGTTCAGGTTGGAGTGGTAGGAGGCGAGCATCGGCACCAGCCGCGCCTGGATGCCGAGGACCATCTGCGCCAGGAAGCCGACGAGCCCGAAGAGGCCGTAGAGACCAGCGGCCCTCAGACTCGCCTCGGAGGTCGGGAGAACCGAGAGGGTCAGTCCCAGCGCGGCGGCCAGTCCGGCGTAGACCAGCGCCTGCAGCGCGTGCCCCACGCCGAAATCGGGGCGCGGCATCCCGGCCGGCGCCTGGCGAGGCCGGCGTCTCATCCAGAGCACGTGCAGGAAGAAGGCCGTGAAGCCGCCCGCCGCCAGCAGTGCGAAGCAGGGCAGCAGGCCGCTGCCGGTCAACAAAGTCACGAAGATCCCGATCGTCCCGGTCTCGAGCAGAACGGCGCTGGCATAGAGGCTCCGGCCCTTCGGCATCTCCGCCGGCAGCACCATCGGCAGCAGCCGGTACCCGGTGCCCATCACCATCATGCCGGCCCAGCCGAGCGCCGCCAGATGGGCATGGGCATAGAGGTTCGGCAGAGGGGAGCCGTGGAGGAAGCGCAGGCGCTTGTCGAGGGCGAGAAGGAGCCCCATGGCCGCGGCGGCCAGAAGGTTCAAGAATGCGAAGGCGATGTGGATCTTGACCGGGCGCTGGATGGGGGCCGGCCAGAGGGCGCGGGCCACCCGCACCGCCACGATGGCGACGCCGGTGACCAGCGTGCCGGCCGACCAGGCGACACCGACGTACTCGGCGATGAAGAAATGCCCGACGATCCCCAGGACGCCGACCAGCGCCAGGACGAAGGCGACGTAGTCGATGGCGCGGGCCGGAAGCGGCATGCGGAGAGCCATCGGCCCGACCATGTAGAGCGCACCCAGGATCGACAGGGTGATCCAGCCGAGGGTGACCATGTGAACGACCGCCACCATGCGGGCATGCTGGAAGAAGCCGGTGAACTCCACCGGGTCGAGCGCCAGCGTGGCGAATGCGGCGGCGAGGAAGAGATGAGCCGCGGAAAAGTAGAGAAGCGGCGGGAGGCGGTTCGGCAGCCCAGCGAGACGGGCCGGGCTTGGGGTCCCGGCGGGCGGTCTCGTTGTGGGGGCCGTCACGGCGCCGGGGTCAGGGCCCGAGGCGCTCCTTCGCCCGCGTGAGCTGCCCGAGGAACCCGTCGAGATCGACCCCGTGCATGCGGCAGGCCATGGCCACGCTGACGCCGCGCGCCAGGGTCCTGCGCAGCAGCGGATTCGCCAGCGGGGCGAAGCCGTTGGTCACGAAGATCGGCAGGAGGGCGGGGTAGGCGGTGAGCAGGTCGCCCACCATCGTCTCCGAGGCGATCGGCGGGCGCCAGCC
>DASTNM010000598.1:0-2620 GCA_035762745.1 Candidatus Polarisedimenticolia bacterium | reverse complement strand
TCGACGGGCCCTGCGAGACCGAGCGTCCGGGCCCCGCCGCGCGCCTCCCAGCGCGGTGGGGGGAGCGAGGCGAGCGGAGGGGAGGACCGCGCAGCGGTCCGGACCCGTGCCCGGCGACTGCAGGGCGTGGCGCTCCAAACTGGGGATGCCTCAGGATGATGTCCACCCCTAAGCGGGCAGTTGACTTCGCGGGGCGGTCCGGCCTATACCGTGGCGCCATGTCCCGCTGCGATGGGGGTCGCGTGCGCCGAACGGTCGGGATCGTGATCCCGCTGGCGGCGGCCCTGGGAGCCGCGATGAGCCTGTCCGCCAACCCCGCCACGACACCGAAGGGGTCGCCGCGCCTCACCCTGGAAAGGGTGGCGAGGTTTCCTCCGCCGGGCCGGCGCGTCGCCTCATCGTTTCGTTTCAGCCCCGATGGCCGCTTCGTCTACTCTCTGCGCCCGGAGGGGGCCGGGATCGCGCGCTCCCTGTTCCGCGAGGAGGTGCAGGGCGGGCGGCGCGAGGTGGTGGCTCGTGCTTCCACCCTCTCCGGCGGAGAGGAAAGGCCGACGCGCCAGGAAGAGCTGCGACGCGAGCGCCGGCGGATCCAGGACAAGGGGATCACGCAGTTCGTGGTGGCGGACGAGGCGGATGTCGTCGTCTTCGCGTGGAGCGGCGATCTTTACCTGGTGCGACCCGGAAGTGAGCCTCTTCGGCTGACCGAAAGCGGGTCTATCGAGAGCGACCCGCAGCTCTCGCCCGACGGCGCGCGCCTCGCCTTCGTGCGTGACGGCGACCTCTACGTCCTCGACCTGGCGACGCGTCTCGAGCGGCGGCTGACGAGCGGGGCGCGCGACGGAGTCACGCACGGCGTGGCCGAGTACATCGCGCAGGAGGAGATGGACCGTGCCACGGGCTTCTGGTGGTCGCCGGATGGCAGCCGCCTGGCCTACACCGAGGTCGACGAGACCGGAATCCCCATCTATCCGATCGTCCACCAGGGGACGGCGGCCTGGGAAGTGGAGCCGTCCCGCTATCCCTTCGCCGGCGGCCCGAATGCGCACCTGCGCCTCGGGATCATCCCGGCGCGGGGAGGGGAGACGCTATGGCTCGGTCTGGCTCCCGAGGGAGAGGATTTCTATCTCGCCCGGGTGCGCTGGGACCGCGGCGGCGCGCTCCTGGCGCAGGTCGAGGCACGCGACCAGAAGAGCCTCCGGCTGGTTCGCTTCGATCCGGCGAGCGGCGCGGCCAAGACACTTCTCGAAGAGCGGGCCCGGGGCTGGATCAACCTGCACGACGATCTGCGGCCACTGCGGGACGGACGCTTCCTCTGGTCGAGCGAGTCGAGCGGCTTCCGGCACCTGGAGCTGCGCGGTCCGGACGGATCGCTCGTGCGGCGGCTGACCTCCGGGGACTGGCCGGTCGACCGCCTGGAGGGTGTGGACGAGCCGGGCGGCAGCGTCTACTTCACGGCCGGGCGCGAGGGACCACTGCAGCGCCAGCTCTATCGAGTCTCCCTCGACGGCGGCACCATCGAGCGGCTGACGCCCGAGGACGGGTTCCACGAGATCACGCTCTCCCCCGACGGCCGCCTCCTGGTCGACCTCGCGGAGAGCGCCGCGGCGCCGCCGCGCGCCCTTCTCAAAGACGGCGATGGACGGCTTCTTCGCGTCCTGGACCCGAACGACGATGAGGAGGTGCGCGCGCTCTCCCCGCGCCCGCCGGAGTTCGTCACGCTGCGCGCCGCCGACGGCTCGACCCTGTACGGCGCGATCTACAAGCCGCGCCCCCTGGCGCCCGGCCGCCGCGCGCCGGCCCTGGTCTGGGTCTACGGCGGGCCGACGGCCCAGACGGTCAAGGACTCTTGGGAGATGACCGAAAATCTGAGAGCGCAGTTTCTCACCGACCAGGGATATGTCGTCTTTCGTCTCGACAACCGCGGTTCACCCCGCCGGGGGAAGGCCTTCGAGGAGACGATCGCCCGGCGGCTCGGATCGGTCGAGGTCGAGGACCAGATCGCCGGGGCCCGCTACCTGGCGGGGTTGCCGTACGTCGACGGCTCACGCCTCGGGATCTACGGCTGGTCGTACGGCGGGTACATGGCGGTGCTCTGCCTGCTCAAGGCTCCCGACCTCTTCCGGGCCGCGGTGGCCGGGGCCCCGGTCAGCGACTGGGATGGCTACGACACGCACTACACGGAGCGCTACATGGGGACGCCGCAGGAGAACCCCGAAGGCTACCGCGCCGCGTCGCTCCTCCCCCTGGCATCGCGCCTGCGCGGCCATCTGCTGATCCTCCACGGCATGGTCGACGAGAACGTCCACTTCCGGCACACGGCGCGCCTCCTCAACGCTCTCAACGGGGCGCAGAAGGAGTACGACCTCCTGATCTTCCCCGACGAGCGCCACCTGCCCCGGGGCGAGGACGACCGGCGCTACCTCGAGGAGCGGCTGGTGCACCACTTCGCCCGCTACGTGAAGGGACGCTGAGACGACTTCGGGCCGCCCCCTCGCGGAGACGGCCCGACGGTCATGACAGCGGGTATGGACGGACCTCAGACCTTGCGGACGTTCGCGGCGGCCGGACCCTTCTGGCCCTGCTCGATGTCGAACTCCACGGCGTCTCCCTCCGCGAGCGA
>DASTNM010000597.1:0-10973 GCA_035762745.1 Candidatus Polarisedimenticolia bacterium | reverse complement strand
TCTACCCGGCGCTGAACCCGAGGAACTCGGCGCGTGCCTTCAGCCTCGAAATCAAGCAGGCCACGGCGCGAGCGCGGGCCGGCGGCGGCCGGGTGGTCGCCTTCGGCCTGGGGAACCTCCCGGAGGCGATCGCCTTCTACTCCGACGGTCTCTACACGCTCGAGACCTCCTCGGCCGCCGAGGTCGCGGCCCACCTGTCGAACGGGCCGGAGAGGTACGCCATCGTCGACGCCGCCCGGCTCGGCGAGCTGCCGGACGATCTCCGGCACCGGATCGTCGAGGTGCGCTCCGCCGATCTGAACCGCCGGCGGGTGGTGCTCGTCACCGCGCGGTAGGGCGGGTCGCCTCCCCGACCCACTCCGGGCGCCGGCCCGTCGCGGCAAATCTTGACGTACAATCGGCCGCTCAAATCACCTCCGGCCCGGAGGAAGGAACGAAGCGATGCGGAAGCGCCTGCCGACCCTTCTAGTCGCGACACTTGTCGTTCTGCCGCAGTGGATCGCCCTGGCGCAGACGAAGCCGCCCTCGACCGCCCGGCCCGGAGCCCCGCCGCGCGCCACGCCGTCCCCCGCCGCCGGCGTGAAGCGCAAGCCGCCCGCCCCGACCCCGGCCGTGACCCCACAGGCGAAGGAGGACTGGCGCACGCCGGCGGAGATCGCCGGCTATCGCGCGACCCCCCGCTACGACGAGACGCTGGCCTACGTGCGGCGGGTCGCGGCGGCGGCGCCGAAGCAGGTGAAGGTCGAGTCGTTCGGGAAGACCGGGGAGGGGCGCGACCTGATCGCCGTCGTCGTGTCGCGTGACGGGCTCTTCGACCCGGCGGCGCTGCACAAAGCCGGCCGGCCGGTCGTCCTGATCCAGAACGCCATCCACGCCGGCGAGATGGACGGCAAGGACGCCTGCCTGGCTCTCCTGCGCGACCTGGTGGTGACGCGCGAGCGCGCGGCGCTCCTGGAGCAGGCGGTGCCGGTCCTCATCCCGATCTACAACGCCGACGGCCATGAGCGCTTCGCGGCTCACAACCGGATCAACCAGAACGGGCCGGCCGAGACCGGCTGGCGGACGCAGGCGCGCAACCTGAACCTGAACCGCGACTACATGAAAGCCGAAGCCCCCGAGACGCGCGCCTTCCTGAAGCTGTGGAACCGCTGGCTGCCGGACTTCTTCGTCGACACGCACGTCACCGACGGCGCCGACTACCAGTACGACACCACCTACGGGATGGACTACGGCCCGGACGTCTATCAGGCGACGGCGCGCTGGAAGCGGGAGGTGGTGGCCCCGTTCCTCGAGAGCGCGGTCGGCCGGAGCGGTCACCTGCTGGGCCCGTTCATCTCGCTCGTCGACGACACCGATCCGGCCAAGGGGATGGCGATCGGGCAGGACCCGCCACGCTTCTCGACCGGCTACATGATCCAGCAGAACCGCCCCTCGCTGCTGATCGAGACGCACATGCTGAAGGAGTACCGCGCGCGCGTCACCGGCACCTACGAGACGCTGCGGGCCCTGCTCGAGCTCGTCAACCGCGACGCCGCCCTTCTCGTGCGCCTGAACCGGGAGGCCGACGCCGCGACGATCGCCGCCGGGAAGGCGTCCGACCCCGCCGCGAGGTTCCCTCTGCGCCTCGAATCGGACGGCACGACCGAGCCGTTCCGCTACCTGGGCTACCGCGCCACCCGGGGGCCGAGCGACATCTCGGGAGGCGGACGGATCGAATACACGCATGAGCCGCTGGAGATCAGCGTCCCGCGGCAGATGACGCTCAAGGTGACGCGGGCCGTGGCGCCGCCGCTCGCCTACATCGTCCCGGCCGAGTGGACCCCCGTCATCGAGACGCTCGCCGCCCACGGCCTGACGCTGCGCCGGACCACCGCCCCCTTCACCGCCGAAGTCGACACCTACCGCTGCGGCAACGCGCGCTGGCTGGATCATCCCTTCGAGGGGCGCCAGGTCCTCTTCTGGCCGGGGGAGGGTCCGCCGCCGGCGCGCGCTCCGGGCGTCGACTGCGCCTCGGCCCGCGCCCGACTGACCTTCCCCGCGGGGTCGGCGGTCGTGCCGCTGGCCCAGCGGGCCGCCCGGGTGGCGATCCAGTTCCTCGAGCCCGAGGCGCCCGACTCGGCGGTCGCCTGGGGCTTCTTCAACGCCGTTTTCGAGCAGAAGGAGTACGGCGAGGGGTACGTGCTCGAGGCGCTGGCGCGCGATCGCCTGGCGAAGGATCCGGCGCTCAAGGAGGAGTTCGAGCGCCGCCTCGCCGCCGACAAGGAGTTCGCCGCCAGCCCGGAGGCGCGGCTCAATTTCTTCTACCAGCGCTCCCCCTGGTGGGATGAGCGGATCGGACTCTACCCGGTCGGCCGGCTCTCCTCGCTCACCGGGGTGCCGCTGGGCGATTGAGCGGCCGAACCCGATCCCGCGGCCGTACCCCGCCTCAGGCCAGTCGCGCTTCCTCGCGCTGCAGGTCGGAGGTCGCCTCGTCCCAGTCGTCGTACAGGTGGGCCAGCTCGATCTCGATCGACTTCTTCTCCTCGCCGAGGCGGCGCGCCAGGGCGGGGTCCTTCCAGGTGTCGCCCGCGGCCATCGTCGCCTCGATCTCCTTGAGGCGCGTCTCGTGCGGCAGGATCGCCGCCTCGAGCGCCGCGACCCGATCGCGGAAGGTGCGCAGCTCGCGGTTGCGCTGGTTGCGCGTCTCCGCCTCGACCCGGCGCTGCTCGCGCCCGGCGCCGCCGCCGCGCGCCGGCCGGTGCGCCTCGGCCGGTCCGGCGGGCGGCTCCTGTCGCCGTCCCGGCCCGCTCCGAGCGCGCCCCTTGACTGCCGCGTCGCGCGCCGCGCCGCCGCCCCCCTGCTCCGGCCGCGCCGGCTGGCGCGCCGGCCCCGCGGCCGGCCGCTTCACGGCGGCGCCGACGCGCTCGGCCGCGAGGTAGTCGTCGTAGCCGCCGTCGTAGAGCGCCAGCCTCCCGTCGCGGAAGGCGGCGACACGGGTCGCCACCCGGTTGATGAAGTAGCGGTCGTGCGACACGAACAGGAGCGTCCCGCCGAAGCCGGCGAGGGCGTCCTCGAGAGCCTCCCGGGTCGGCAGGTCGAGGTGGTTGGTCGGCTCGTCGAGCAGCAGGAAGTTCCCGGGGTCGAGCGTCAGGCGCGCCAGCGCCAGCCGGTTCTTCTCCCCGCCGCTCAACACCTCGACCTTCTTGAAGACGTCGTCTCCCGAGAACTGGAAGATGCCGAGCAATGAGCGGAGCTGGCCCGGAGCCTTCGAAGGGGACCAGGCCTGCATCTCCTCCAGGACGGTGCGCCCCCGGGTCAGCGTCTCGAGGACGTGCTGCGCGAAGTAGTGCAGGACCACCTTGTCGCCGATCTCCAGGGTGCCGGCATCCGCGGGCAGCCGGCCGGCGACGACCTGCAGGAGCGTGCTCTTGCCGCAGCCGTTCGGCCCCACCAGCGCGATTCGATCGCCACGCCAGATCTCGAGATCGAGCCCCTTCAGGACCGCCCGCTCGCCGTACGATTGGCACACCCCTCCGAGCAGGGCGACGCGCTGCGCCGAGCGCGGCACGTTCGGGAAGGTGAAGCGCCAGGAGTGCTCCTCGGCCATCACCTCGGTGCGCTCCATCTTGTCCAGCATCTTGATCCGGCTCTGGACCTGCCGCGCCTTGGTCGCCTTGTAGCGGAAGCGCTCGATGAAACGCTCGACCTCCTCGACGCGGTGCGCCTCGGAAGCCGCCTTCTTGAGCGCCAGCTCGCGCGCCTGCTCCTTGGCGACGCGGTACTGGTCGTAGTTCCCCGGCCAGAGGACGACCCGGCCCCGGTCGACCTCGGCGATCGACGACACCAGCCGGTTCAGGAAGGTCCGGTCGTGGCTGACGATGAGGAGCGCCGACGGGATGTCGGAGAGGAACGCCTCGAGCCAGGCGATCGCCTCCAGGTCGAGATGGTTGGTCGGCTCGTCGAGCAGCAGGAAGTCGGGCCGCCGCAGCAACAGGGCTCCCAGCGCGGCCCGCATGCGGTACCCCCCGGAGAACTCGCGCAGCGGCCGGGCATGATCGCCGGGGGCGAAACCGAGCCCGCCCAGGATCGCCTTCGCCTGCGACTCCAGCTCGAACCCCCCGGCCGCCTCGAAGCGATGCTGCAGGTCGCCGGAGCGCCGGATCAGGGTGTCGAGACGCTCCCCCCGGGCCGTCGCCATCTCCTCGTGCATCTGCTCCAGGTCGCGCTCCATGACGGCGACCTCGGCGAACGGGGCCAGGAGGGCGTCGAGGACGGTCCCCTCCGCCAGGCGCGCCCCCTCCTGGGGGAGGTAGCCGAGCGCCATCCCCCGCGTGACGTCGATCGTGCCGCGGTCCGGCTCCTCGACGGAGGCGATCAGGCGCAGGATGGTCGTCTTTCCGGCCCCGTTGGGGCCGACCAGCCCGATCCGGGAGCGCGGGGGAATGCCGAGGTCGATCCCCTTGAGGACCTCGTGCACGCCGTAGGCCTTGGTCACGCCCTGCAATCGAATCATGAGGGAAAGAGTGTACACGGCCGCGGCGGCGGGGTTCAACGCCGCGCCGCAGCGAGACCCTCAGGGGATGAGGACGATCTTCCCGAAGGCGCCCGGCTCCAGCACCGCCTGGTGGGCGCGTGGGGCCTCCTGGAGTTGCATCTCCCGGCCGACGATCGGGCACAGGGAGCCGTTCTCCAGGCCGGCGACCAGGGCGGCGTGGATGACGACGCTGTCGGCGGGGGAGGCGTTGAAGAGCGACATGCCGAAGATGGCGGCGTCGCGTCCCATGGCGTCGCGGGGATCGATCTCGACCTTGCCGCGGCTGCCGATGACGACGACCCGGCCGCCCGCCGCCAGAAGCCCCAGATCCCGGCCGAGGTTGACGTTGGCGAGCATCTCGAGGATGACGTCCACCCCGCGCCCACCGGTCAGGGCCTGCAGCTGCTCCTGGTAGCCGGGGGCCGAGTGATCGAGGACGTGGTGCGCCCCCTCGCGGGCCACGAGATCCCTCCCCTTCGCCGTGCCCGCCGTCCCGAGGACCGTGAAGCCGGAAGCGCGCCCGATCTGCACGGCGGCGATGCCGACGCCGCCGCTGGCGCCGTGCACCAGGAGGCTCTCGCCGGGGCGGCCGCCGGCGCGCTGGAAGAGCGCGCGGTAGGCGGTGGCGTAAGGAACGTTGACCGCCGCCCCCTGGGGGAAGGTGAGCCTCGCCGGCAGAGGGTGGACCTGCGACTCGTCGCACAGGGCCAGGTCGGCGTAGGCGCCGCTGATCGTCCAGGAGAGATAGACCCGATCGCCGGCCTTCAGACGCGTCACGCCCTGACCGACCGACTCGACGACACCGCCGGCGTCGAACCCGGGCGTATAGGGCAGATCCGGCTTGCGCGGATAGGTCCCCGAGCGGATGTAGGTGTCGACCGGGTTGACGCCGGCCGCCTTGACCCGCACGACGACCTGCCGCGGGCCGGGGCGGGGATCCGGCACCTCCTCGAGCCGCATCACCTCCGGCCCGCCGAACGCGCGCACTCGAATCGCCTTCATCGTCGTCCCTCCGGGCGTGGCGTCCGCTTCAGTTGGTGATCACGGCGCGGAATCGCACGCTGCCCGCGGCGACCCGATCGTAGGCGCGGCCGACGTCGCGCAGCGGGTAGGTCTCGGTGATCACCCGCACCTTCCCCTGCGCGGCGTAGTCGAGCGCCTCGTAGAGATGCTCGACGCTGTTCTGCGACGATCCGAGGATTCTGCCGCGGATGAACATCAGGCCGGCGTTGATCGGGAGCGGCTCGCTCGACGCACCCATCATCACCAGCCGGCCATCCGGGCGCAGCCCGGCGAGGGTGCCGGCGACCGCCTGGTAGGAGTTGCTCGTCGCCAGGATGACGTCGGCTCCGCCGGCGGCGCGCAGCCCCTCGCCGTCGGCCACCACCGCGTCGGCGCCGAGGGCCCGGATCGCCTTCTCCTTGTCCTTCGAGTGCGAGACCGCGATCGTCTCGAAGCCGGCCGCCTTGGCGAACTGCACCGCTAGGTGCCCGAGCCCCCCGATGCCGACCACCGCGACCCGCTCGTGCGGCCTCGGATCGGCGAGACGCAGGCCGCTCCAGACCGTGTAGCCGGCGCAGAAGATCGGCGCCGCCTGCTCGTACGAGAGCTTCTCGGGGATCAAGAGCGTGGCGGCCGCCCGGGCGACCATGTACTCGGCGTGCCCCCCCTCGGTGTGCACGCCGGTGGCGACCTGCTCGGGGCAGAACATCGGCTTGCCGCGCTGGCACCATTCACAGCGCCCGCAGGAGGCCTGCACCCAGGGGACACCCACCCGGTCGCCGACGCGCCGCGTGGTCACACCGGCGCCGAGGGCGACGATCTCGCCCACCGGCTCGTGTCCCAGCGTGCGCGGGAAGCGCGTCGGGATCATCCCTTCGGTGATATGGACGTCGGTGTAGCACAGACCGCTGGCGTGAATCTTGATAAGGACCTGGTTCGGACCAGGCTCGGGGGTGGCAACGTCTCGAACTTCCCACTTGCTGTGCAGCGCGGGGACCACGGCGGCTTTCATGGCGGTTCCTCCTTGGGAGATCCTCTTATAGCGGAGTTCGTCGCTCAAGGAAAGTACGCACCTTGCGGTGCCGTACGCACCCCCGGGGTACAAGTATGGTAGCGTCTCGGCCCATGCAGAGGACGACGGCGCTGATCACCGGGGCCTCGAGCGGCATAGGGCGCGACCTCGCCCGGCTCCTGGCGCAGCACGGCCACGATGTCGTCCTCGTGGCGCGCCGCGAGGCGGTGCTGCGGGAGCTGGCGGCGGAGATGGAGCGGGCCCACGGCATGAGGGCCACCGTCCTGCCGGCCGATCTGTCCGACCCCGGCGCGCCGGAGGCGCTGGCCGCGCGGCTGCGCGAGCGCGGCCTCCAGGTCGACATCCTGGTCAACAACGCGGGGTTCGGCACCTACGGACCGTTCGCCACGACCGACCTCGCCACCCAGATGCGCCTCCTGCGGGTGAACATCACCGCGCTGACCCATCTGACCGGCCTCTTCCTTCCGGGCATGCTGGCGCGCCGCGCCGGCAGGATCCTGAACGTCGCCTCGACCGCCGCCTTCCAGCCTGGCCCCTTCATGGCGGTCTATTACGCCAGCAAGGCGTTCGTCCTGTCGTTCTCGGAGGCGCTGGCGAGCGAGGTGCGCGGGAGCGGCGTCGTCGTCACCGCCCTCTGCCCCGGGCCGACCCGCACCGAGTTCCAGACCGGCGCCAGGATGCAAGGATCGAAACTGGTCCGCCGCCTGGCCTTCATGGATTCGGAGAAGGTGGCGCGCCTCGGCTACGAGGGGCTCATGAAGGGGAGAAGCCTCGTCATCCCCGGGCTGCAGAATCGCCTGCTGGCCGGGCTGGTCCGTTTCCTGCCGCGCCGGGTGGTGATCGGCGCCGTGCGCCGCGTGCAGTCGCCGTCGGGCGACCCTCCGGTGCCTTGAGCTCATGGGCGCATCGCGCAGCGTCGACATCTTCATCGATCCGAACCCCAACTGCCCCGACGGATGCGGCCAGCGGTTCCTGGCCGTGGGCGATCCGCGGCCGGTCACGCGCCTCCGTTACTGGTCCGGCGCGGAGATCTCGATCGACTGCGACGTCACCGGCTGGTCGAGCGCCGGGGGCGGCACCCCCTGCGAGGCTCAGGCGGTCACTGTGGAGGACTCGGGCGCCGGTGTCTCGACCCTGGTCTACGGCGGCGACTGGGGGCTGCGGCTCATGCCGCGCGACGGCTCCGCGCCGTTCGGCGAGCCCTATCTGTTGGTGGATGACGACAGCCTGATCGGCTAATCCCGCCCGAGCCTCATGGGAAGTGCCCGCATTGCAGGTAGCCGTGATCCGTTCGCGTTTCGTAGGCGGACTGGTCGTCCCTGACGCTCTTGAGCGTCTCCTGCGCCAGGGTCTCGAGGGCCTGCTCCATCTGGCTGCACGTCCGGTAGCCGCCGAGTGAGTCGGCGCGCCGGCGGAAGCGCGCGATGGCGTCCAGGTAAATCCGCCGGTGGCCGTTCTCATGGAGCTCCGCGCAGGTGACGTAGTCCACCCATTGCTTGGTCAGCTCCCCGGTGGCGTCCGGTCCCGGCTCCCAGCGGGGGAGGATCATCGTGATCTCCGCGCTCGTCTGCAGAGATCCGAGACGGCACTCCATCGGGCGCTCCGCCAGGCTGAAGGTGTAGTCGAACTGCCACTTGGTCATCGCGTCGGAACGCCCCCCTTCGTCGTTCCGGGGCCCGAGCCGGTCGAGAGCCCAGCGCAGATCCCGGGCCGAGGATCCCAGGACGGGGTAGTACTCCTTCGTGTCCTTCACCTCGTCCATCGCCGCCTCCCGGCCGCGCGCCGAGCAGGCGCACAGGAGAAGGATCAATCCGAGCGCCGGGCGGCGGGTCAATTGATCACGGGCGGCAGATAGGGGAGGGTGCGGGCCAGGAGCCAGCAGAGGAACAGCACGATCGGCGCGTGGAAGAGGAGCTGCAGGATCGAGAAGCCGGCCAGGTCGCGCGCCCGCACGTTCAGGATCCCCATCAGCGGCAGCATCCAGAACGGGTTGATCAGGTTCGGCAGCGCCTCGGCGGCGTTGTAGATCTGCACCGTCCAGCCGAGGTGGACGTGCAGACTGTTGGCGGCCGCCATGACGTACGGCGCCTCGACGATCCACTTGCCGCCCCCCGACGGGACGAACAGGCCGAGGATCGCCGAGTAGGCGGCGACGACGATCGGGAAGGTCCCCTTCGTGGTCACCCTCAGGAACAGGTCGGCCAGGAGGGTCGTGATCGCCGTCTTCGAGATGATCCCGAAGATCCCGGCGTAGAAGGGGAACTGTATCAGCACGCCGGCGGTCGCCGGCACCGACTTCGCCACGGCGGCCAGAAACGACCGCGGCCGCGCGTGCAGGAGAAGGCCGCAGGCCAGAAAGGCGAAGTTGAAGGTGTTGAGATCGAGCGCCGCGAGCCCTCCCTTGTCACGGAGATGCAGGACGAGCCAGGCGAACATCAGCAAGGCGATCGCGACGCTCAGCACGGGGCTGTTCTCCCACCTCTCGGCCGGCGTGGCAGGCGGGGTACGCTCCGTGGGCAGGGGCTCGAAGCGGATCCCCATCTCCTCGGCGGTCCGGGCCTGCCCGGGACCGGGGCAGGAGAAGTAGGCGACGGCGACCGACACGGCGATCAGGATCGCCGCGCTGAGAAGGCTCTGCCACAGGAGGATCGTCTGGGAGAGCGGAATGACGCCGGTCGTGGCGAGAAGCGCCGCCGGGATCGACGACCGCGTTGCCTGCAGCAAGGCCGCCGACGACGAGAGCCCGAGCGCCCAGACGCTGCCGAGACCGAGGTAGGCCGCCGCGCCGAGGGCGCGGTAGTCGACGCGCGGCACGCGCCGGGTGATCTCGCGCACCAGGAGGCCGGTCATCACGAGCGACAGGCCCCAGGAGAGGAGCGACGCCAGCATGGCGAAGAGCGCGACGAAGGCGACGGCGGCCGGCGGCGTGCGTGGCACGCCGGCCAGGCGGCGGATCAGGGCGGCGACGGGCGGGGAGGTGGCGACCACGAACCCCCCGATGATGACGAGCGCCATCTGCATGGTGAAGGGGACGAGGAGCCAGAAGCCGTCGCCGAACTCGGAGACGAGCCGCAGCGGCCTCTCGCCTACGGCGATTCCGGCGCCGAAGACGACGAGGACCGCCGCCAGGGCGAAGACGAAGGCGTCGGGAAAGTAGCGCTCGCAGGCGTCGGCCAGGAAGATCCCGGCGCGTGCCAGCGGCGCACCCCGATCGAAGGACCCTTGCACCCAGGCGCGCGCCATCTCTCCCCCTCCCCGCGGGAGGAGTCTACAGGATCAACTTCACGTTGACGCCGCGGGACTCCGGACGTATATGAAGATCAAGGCTCGCCGCCGAACTCCTCCAAGGGGGATCCATAACATGAAGAGCCGATCCGCGCGCCCGGAACCGGACTGTCGCATCCACCTCGTCTTCATGGCGGCATTCGCCATCCTGCTGGTCGCCGCGTACGTCCCCGCCGTCGCCGCGACCGGGGGAGCGATCTGCGCCATCCCCCCAGCCTGCCCCCCATGCGACGACTCGAACCCCTGCACCACCGACTCGTGCGACACCAGCACGGGACTCTGCCGGCACGACCCGGTGTCGTGCGACGACGGCAACCCCTGCACCTTCGATGCCTGCGACAGCGCGGGCGGTGGAGCCTGCGACCACGTTCCGGTCGAAGGGGGGACGGCATGCGACGACGGCAACTCGTGCACCACGGGCGATGCCTGCAACTCGACGGGAGAGTGTCTCGGGACCCCTCTTGCCGAGGGGAGCGAATGCGACCGGGCGAATCTCTGCTTCCAGAACGGCGTCTGCGCCCTGTCGGTCTCGGGCGGGATCGTGTGCCAGGGGCAGGCCACGTCGTGCGATGACGGCGACGCCTGCACCGTCGACTCCTGCAATCCTCAGACCGGGGCGTGTGGTCACGCGCCGATCTCCTGCGACGACGGCCTGTGCTACACGGCCGACCTCTGTGACAGGACGACCGGCTGTTACCACACCGACGCTCCGGACGCGGACGGGGACGGGCTGGTCTGCGACCTCCCCGACAACTGCCCGACCGTCTACAACCCGGACCAGCGGGATACCGACGCCGACGGGGTCGGCGACGCCTGCGACAACTGCCCGCTTGTTCCCAATCCCGGCCAAGCCGATCAGGACGGAGACGGGGTCGGGGACTGCTGCGACAACTGCCCGACCGTCTACAATCCGGACCAGCGGGATACCGACGCCGACGGAGTCGGCGACGCCTGCGACAACTGTCCTGTCGTCGCGAATCCGGATCAGATCGATTCCGATCTCGATGGCGTCGGCGACGCCTGCGACAACTGCCTGACCATCTACAATCCCGACCAGTTCGACTGCGACGGCAATGGGGTCGGAGACGCCTGCGAGCAAGCAGCGACAATCTCCGTGACCATCACCTTCAAGAGCGATGC
>DASTNM010000596.1:0-2093 GCA_035762745.1 Candidatus Polarisedimenticolia bacterium | reverse complement strand
CGATCGGCCGCGCGCGGGTTTGCCCCGGTCGCGAACAGGTCGCGTCCCATGCGTGTGCGGTGCAGGAAGATCGCGAACACCACGATGACGACCGCCCAGATCGCCACGTCCCCCGCCAGGTCCCACTTGCCGAGATAGGTGCTGCCGAAGATCAGCAGGACGATCGCCACCACCTGCGTCACCGTCTTATACTTCCCCCAGACGCTGGCGCCGATGGTGATCCCCTGACTGCTGGCGATCATCCGCAGCCCGTCGACGGCGAACTCCCGGCCGATGATGATCCAGACCATCCAGGCGCGCGCCACCCCGATCTGCACGAGGGAGATGAACGCGGCGGAGGTCAGAAGCTTGTCGGCGATCGGATCGAGGAGTATGCCGAGGGTCGTGACCTCGTCGCGGCGGCGCGCCAGCCAGCCGTCGAGGTAGTCGGTCAGCGAGGCGAGCAGGAAGACCACGACGCCGATCATCTGCCACGGCAGCCCGAAGTGCTCCAGGCCGGTCGTCTTGGTCATCAGGACCACGACGAGGACCGGCGTCAGGAAGATGCGGATGATGGTGATCCAGGTCGGCAGGTTGATCATGTCGTCGGTTGCTGGGAGCAGGTGCGCCGTGTAGAATGCGCCGGCGAGAGCGCCTCCCGCTGGCGTCCGCGCCGGGAGCCTCCCGCCGCGATCGGCGTTGGGGCCGCCGGAAAATAGCACGAGCCTTGCTGAGCGGTCAACCGGAGCGGCGGTGTCGATTCGATTCGGGACCGACGGGTGGCGCGGGATCATCGCCGACGATTTCACCTTCGACGGCGTCCGGGCGGTCGCCCAGGCCCTTGCCGACCTGATCCACGAGGAGGGGCCCTCGGTCGCCCCGGTCCCGGTCGGTCACGACGTCCGCTTCCTGAGCCGCCGCTTCGCCGAGGCGGTCTCGGGGGTGCTGGAGGGGAATGGTCTGCCGACCATCCTCCCCGACTCGCCCACAACGACCCCGATGGTCTCCTGCCAGGTGGCGGCGGCCGGCGCGCCGCTCGGCGTTTGCATCACCGCCAGCCACAATCCGCCGCACTACAATGGCCTCAAGGTCAAGGCCGCCTTCGGGGGCAGCGCCCCTCCCGAGCTGACGGCGCGGCTCGAGGCCCTCATCGGCCGGCGCGCACCGCGGCACGGCCGGGCGCCCGAACGGCGCCATCCGTACCTGCCGGCCTACGTGCCGCGCCTCGCCGCCGTCGTCGACCTCGAGGCGGTGAGGCGCGCCGGGTTGCGCGTCGTCGTCGACAGCATGCACGGCGCCGGCGGGCGCATTCTCGAGGGGCTGCTGCGCGGCGGGCGGACGCGCGTCGTGACGATCCGCGGTGACGCCGACGTCCTGTTCGGCGGCACTCCGCCGGAGCCACGCCCCGAGAACCTCGCCCCCCTGGTCGAAGCGGTGCGCGGGCGCCGGGCGCAGATCGGGCTGGCGACGGACGGGGACGCCGATCGGATCGGCGTGGTGGACGAGGCAGGACGGGTCGTGACTCCGTTCCAGATCTACGCCCTCCTGGCCCTGCACCTCCTCGAGACCAAGAAGTGGCGGGGCGCCATCGTCCACACCTTCGCCAACACCCTCCTGGCCGAGCGGATCGCCCGCCGCCACGGTCTGCCGTTTCACACGCTGCCGATCGGCTTCAAGCACATCGCCCGCCTGATGCTCGAGCAGGATGTCTTGATCGGGGGCGAGGAGAGCGGCGGCATCGGCGTGAAGCGCTTCCTGCCGGAGCGCGATGGGATCCTTGTGGGTCTGCTTCTGCTCGAGATGCTGGCCGCGGGCGGCCGGCGCCTGAGCCGGAGGATCGCCGCGATGGAGGAGGAGTATGGGCGCTTCGTCTACCGGCGCGTCGACCTGGCGCTGCCATCCGAGAGCGGCCGGGAGATGGTGGCGCGGCTGCTGGCCCACCCGCCGGCACGGCTCGGCGGCCTGACCGTCAGCGGGATTGACACTCTCGACGGTGTCAAACTGCTGTTCGGGGACGCCGGTTGGATCCTCTTTCGCGCCTCGGGAACCGAGCCTCTGCTGCGTGTCTATTGCGAGGCGCCGACGGCGGCGCAGGTCGATCGCCTGGTGCGCGC
>DASTNM010000595.1:0-3865 GCA_035762745.1 Candidatus Polarisedimenticolia bacterium | reverse complement strand
GGCCGAGGGGACGCCGGACGTTCATCTTGCTGCGGCGATCGCGGCGGTCCGGGATTTCGACGTGGCGGCGCTCGAGGCGGCGTTGGCGCGGGCGTCGGTCTCCCTTGGCCGCAACGCCTTGATCGACCTGGTCCTGGTGCCGCTGTTGCGCACCGTGGGCGACCTGTGGCGCGGCGGCAAGTTGCGTGTGGCGCACGAGCACGTGGCAACGGCCGTGGCCCGCACGTTCGCAGGCAACCTGACGTCCGCAATCTCGGCCCTGCCAGAGACTGCCCCCTGTCTGATCGTGACGACGCCCTCCGGTCAGGTACACGAGTTTGGAGCGCTATTCGTCGCCGCAACGGCGGTCTCCGAGGGCTGGCGGGGGATCTACCTGGGGCCGGGTCTGCCGGCGGAGGAGATTGCGCTGGTGGCGCGTCACAAAATGGCGCGAGCCGTGGCCCTCAGCATCGTCTACCCGGCCGACGATCCGCGCCTGGCTGAGGAACTCAAGAAACTGCGAGGCCTGCTGCCGGAGAAGCTGTCGATCCTGGCAGGAGGGGCCGCCGCGCCGGCCTACGGCAAGGCCATCGGATCGATCAAGGGGAGACTCGTGCCCGACCTGCCGAGTCTGCGGGTCATCCTCGAGTCGCTGCGGGGCCCCGGGACAGCCCCATGATCCTGCTGACCGGGTCCACTGGGTACGTCGGCGGCCGGCTGCTCAAGGCCCTCGAGGCGGCCGGCCTGCCGGTCCGCTGTCTTGCCCGCCGCCCCGAACATCTGGAGGGCCGGGTCGGCCGGGGCACCGTCATCGTCGCGGGCGATGCGCTCGATCCCGCTTCGCTCGCGCCAGCCCTGCACGGCGCGAGCGCGGCCTACTACCTCATCCACTCGATGGGCTCCTCGGCCGGCTTCGAGGAGCGGGATCGGGAGGCGGCCCGCAACTTCGGCGCGGCGGCGCGTCAGGCGGGCCTCGGCCGAATCATTTACCTCGGCGGCCTGGGCAATGAGAACGACCAGCTGTCCGCGCACCTGCGCAGCCGCCAGGAGGTGGGCGACATTCTGCGCGCCTCCGGCGCTCCGGTCATCGAATTCCGCGCCTCGATCGTGCTCGGGTCGGGAAGCCTGTCTTTCGAGATGATCCGCGCCCTGGTGGAGCGGCTCCCTGTGATGGTGGCGCCGCGCTGGGTCTCGATCCCGGCCCAGCCGATCGCCATCAACGATCTGGTGGCGTACCTGCTGGCTGCCCTGTCGCTGCCACCGGGGGAAAGTCGCCTCTTTGAAATCGGTGGAGCCGATCAGGTCTCCTACGGCGGCCTCATGCACGAATACGCCCGCCAGCGCGGGCTGAGGCGGCTGGTCGTCCCGGTTCCCCTGCTCACGCCGCGGCTCTCCAGCCTCTGGCTGGGTCTCGTCACGCCGCTGTATGCGCGCGTCGGACGGAAGCTCATCGACAGCATCCGGCACCCCACCGTGGTGCGGGATCCCTCCGCCCTGACGGCGTTTCCAATCCGGCCCGTCGGCTACCGCGAGTCGATCGCCGCGGCTCTGCGCAACGAGGATCGAGAGTTCGCCGAGACACGCTGGTCGGACGCCCTGTCGTCGAGCGGCGCCGAGCGGCGATGGTACGGTGTCCGATTCGGGGCGCGCCTGGTCGACTCGAGAGTCGTGCATGTCGAGGCTCCCAGAGACCGTGTGTTCGCCACAGTCCGCCGCATGGGCGGGCGCGTCGGCTGGTACTACGGGAACGGGTTGTGGCGCGTCCGGGGCGCGATCGACATCCTGCTCGGGGGGGTGGGGCTGCGCCGCGGCCGCCGCCACCCCGAGAATCTCCGGGTCGGGGACACGGTGGACTGCTGGCGCGTGGAGGCCCTCGAGCCCGGCCGAAAATTGCTTCTCGCGGCGGAGATGAAACTGCCGGGCCGCGCCTGGCTGGAATTCGATATGGAAGGGGCGGCCTCGGCTACGACCTTGCGGCAGACGGCGGTCTTCGATCCGGCGGGCCTTCTGGGACGCGCCTACTGGTATCTGATGTATCCGCTGCACCAGGTGCTGTTCGCGGGGATGTTGCGGGGCATCAAGGCGGCCAGCCTGGCCCCGGCGCCGGTCCACTCGGAGAATTCGTGAAAACCGGGGCGACGTCTGCGTGTCCGATCCGCATTGCCATCTCCTCCTGCCTGCTGGGGCAGAAGGTGCGCCTCGACGGGGGGCACAAGCACGATCGGTTCCTGACCGACACCCTGGGAGAGTATGTCGAGTGGGTGCAGGCCTGCCCCGAGATCGAGATGGGCCTCGGGACGCCCCGGGAGTCGATCCGCCTCGTCCAGCGCGAGGGAGAAACCCGTCTCGTCGGTACAAAGACCGAGAACGACGTGACCGAAGGGATGCGCTCCTACTCCCTGGCACGGCTGGCCAGCCTCGAGAGCGAGGATTTGTCCGGATAGGTTTTAAGAAAGGACTCGCCCAGCTGCGGCATGGAACGGGTGTGCGTCTACAAAGGGAAAGGGCCTCCCTTGCGATCCGGCCGAGGCCTGTTCGCGGAGGCGCTCCTCGGAAAGTTCCCCTGCCTGCCGGTCGAGGAGGAGGGACGCCTGAGCGACCCCCTGCTGCGCGAGAACTGGGTGGAGCGCATCTTCGCCTACCGGCGGCTGCGCGACCTGTGGGCCGGCCGTTGGACGCTTCGCGACCTTGTCGCATTCCATACGGCGCACAAGCTGGTGCTCCTCGCGCATCCACCCGAGGCCTACCGCTCCCTCGGACGCCTGGTCGCTCGCAGCCGTTCGATGGAACGTGCGACCCCGCGATCCGGTTATGAGTCCGCCTTCCTGGGCGCGCTCACGACCGTCGCCACTCGCGGGCGTCATGCCAACGCCCTGAAGGGTCTGGTGCCGCTGGTCGTCCCGCTCACGCTCGTCGCTCACTACGTGCACCTCTTCGTGACCTACCTCCAGGGACAGGTCTACCTGAACCCGCATCCCAAGGAACTGGCATTGCGGAATCACGTCTGAAGCTCTTGGCGTGATCGGTGTCCCTGCTGAAAATCCCATCTGGGTCGAAAGTGACACAGTAACGAACGCGCCCGTCGGCGAAGCCTATGTCCGGCCAAGCTGAAACGAGCCGAATCGGCTCAGGAGATACGCCGCCCGGGGCCCCCCGGACCGACAGCAGACGCAACGTTCCGGCGCGAATCGAGACCATCCGTCAGCTTAAAGAGCGGGGTCACGCTGCCCGGGGTGTATCGGTGATGCAGGCCACCTCGCAGGGGAAACGCCAGGACGGGACCGCGTGACGGAGGGCTCAATGTCCCGGGGCGCGTGGGTTCGAACCTTGGATCATCCGTGCCCCCACGTGCACCCCAGGTTCGAACCAAGCCGAGTTCGAACGTTTCGATCACCTGGGGAACCAGGGCTCATACTTCTCGGAATGGCGAGTCGCTGTTCAGTCCTCTCCCTCGGAGGTTCGGCAAGTTGCATGACATCTGTCTGTGGAGGGTAGGTGACCGTCCAGCGAGACACGGTCACTTGAGCAGGGCGGCGGTCCAGTTGACGACCAGCGTGATCGGCTCCGAGTTCGTCTGGTCGACATCAGTGACCACCAGGAAGCGCCTGCCGTCGGCCGAGTTGTCGTATGCGCCGAAAGGCGACTGGGGGGAACGGGTCTCGAACAACTGCCGCACCGCTCCGACCTCCAGGTGGTCGCCCTTCGGCCCGATTTCCGCCGACATGATCCTGTTGTCCGGGGCCATGTGGAAGAGCTCGCGACCGTCGCCCCGCCACCTCGGCGCCATCCCGCTCTGAGCCATCGACCTCTCGCGGACAGAATCGGGAGACAATCCGAAGGAAATGTCCTGCTCCAGCCCTCTAACGAGTGAAGAGGGCCAGGCGGA
>DASTNM010000594.1:0-5900 GCA_035762745.1 Candidatus Polarisedimenticolia bacterium | reverse complement strand
CGCTGGAGGTAGACCTCGCGCTTTCCTTCGAGCTCGAACTTGAACACGTCGCGGAAGCGCTGGTCGCCGGTGAGCTTGGCCATGTTGTCGGCGATGCCGGCGAGGATGGCGAGGTCGTCCCGGCTGTCGAAGACCGGCGGGATGCCGCCCTTCCAGATCTGCAAGAAAGGATTCGAGCAGCTCGCGGTCACCTCCAGCCCCTCGGCGATGCCGGCCAGGATCGCCAGGTCGTCCTTGCTGTCGAAGACCGGCGGGATCCCGCCCTTCCAGATCTGCAGGAACGGATTGGAGCAGGAGCCGGTCATCTCAAGCCCCTCGAACTCGAGCCAGGAGTTCGCCGGCAGCGCGATGTCGGCGTACTCGATCGAGGCGGTCATCTGGATGTCGATCGAGACGATCATCTCGACGTTCGGGTTGACGTTCTTGATCACCCCGTAGGCCCACTTGGCGTTGTTGATCAGGTTGACGTTCGTGAAGATCAGCGCCTTCGTGGGGGTCGGCATGTGGGTTTGGCCGGTGAAGTTTTTGCGGCCGAACTTCGGCGTGTTGACGATCAGCGCCTGATCGCCGTGGTTCCAGTACGCCGGCTCCTCGTCCTTGGTATAGGCGTGCGCTTTGATGGCCTTGCCGGGTGCTCTCGGATCCAGGGTGATCTCGAACGGATCCTCGGCGACCCAGCCCTTGAACCCCGGCCCGGTCCACGGCGAGCCCTGGAAGAGCGCCGCCTTGTAATTGCCCGCCCAGGTGTGGCAGCCCGCGCCCGGCTGGCCGATATTTCCGGTGAGCATCAGCGGTAGGTAGGCGGCGCGGTTCATCTCGGTGGCGTGGAACCAATGGTTGATCCCCTCGCCCTGATGGATCGCCACCGGCTTGGTGGTGGCGATGTCCCTGGCCAGCCGCTCGACGAGATCGCGGGGCGCCTGGGTGATCTCACAGACCGTGCCCAGGTCGTAGTCCTTGAGGTGCGTCCGGTAAAGGGTCCAGAGCGTCGCCACCTGGATCGCCTTGCCGTCGACCGTCTTCACCGTGAACGTTCCCTCCAGCGCCGGATCGATCCCCCCCGCGGCCAGCCGCTTGCCGACGTCGTCGCGGGTGATGGCGCGCGGGGCGCCGGCCTTGCGGTCCCAGACGACGAAATCCCCGATCTTGGCGTGCTGCTCGGGCTTCAGCCCCTGGATCTTCACGGACGGCCCGTCGGGGGAGAGGGTGGTCTTGTAGCCTTTGAAGATCTCCTGGGCCCGCAGGCGCTTCAGGGTGTCGGTGCGGACCAGGAGCGGGAAGTCGGTGAACTTCGTGACGAACTCCTCGTCGTACCACTTGTTGTCGATCATCAGGCGCGTGACGCCGAGCCACAGGGCGGCGTCGGTCTGCGGTCTGATCGGGATCCAGTAGTCGGCCTTGGTCGAGGGCGGGCCGTACTCGGGGGAGATGACGACGATCTTGGCGCCGCGCTCCATCGTCTCGATGAACCAGTGCGAGTCGGTCAGCTTGTTCTCGACCAGGTTCTTGCCGTCCATGATGATCAGCTTCGAGAACCTGAGGTCGTTGAAATCGCAGTCGGACGCCTGCAGGCCGTGCACCCACGGCTGCCCCGGCGCCTGGTCGCCATGCCAGGTGTAGTTCGACCAGTTGCGGCCGCCCCGCGCGTGCTCGTGGTCGACGCCGCGGATCTTCGCGTCCAGAAGCGCCAGCGAATTGTTCAGCCGGTACATGCCGTACTTGCCGATGACCCCCAGGAGCCCCATGCCGCCGCGCATCTTGACGCAGCGGGTGCCGGCCCCCCCGGTCGCCTCGACCATCTCCGGCTGGTACCCCTGCGCCAGGAGACGCTTCGTGCCCGCCTCGCCGCTGTAGCGCGTGGAGATCGCCACGAGGGCGCGCGCGATCAGGTCGAACGCCTCGGGCCAGGTGACCTGGACGAACTCGTCCTGCCCCCTGGCGTCGAACAGGTATTTCGACTTCAGCTCGCCCGTCAGCTCGGGATAGCCGGCGTCGGCCCAGGCCTTCCAGCCGCGCCGCACGATCGGGTGCTTGAGGCGGTAGGGTCCGTAGATCACGCGGTGGAAGGTGTACCCCTTGGCGCACTGGCGGGGGTTCCAGTTGACCGTCGCGTGGTTGCCGTACAGGTCGGAGTAGTTCTGGTAGTCGTAGGTCGCCCCCATGCGGGTCACGATGCCGTTGCGCACGAAGGCGCGCACGCGGCAGGCGTGCGTGTCGTTGGGGGAGCAGACCCAGTCGAAGGTGCTGTCGTAGCGGTACTGGTCGCGGTAGATCTTCTCCCAGTCGCGCGTCACCGAGCCGGCGAGCGGGTTCTGATCCGGGTCGGCGGTCGCCAGGAGGTCGAGCGGCAACGCCATGCTGATGACCGTCGTTCCCGCGCCGACCCCGATCCAGCGGAGGAAGTCCCTGCGTGCGATAGGATCCATGGTCGTCTCTCCCCCTAGGGCGCCAGTTTCAGCTCTTGCCAGATGGTCACCGACTTCTTGCCGTCACGGTCGCCGGCGCTGCCGTTCCAGACGGCGAAGGCGACCGGCACCGTCGAGCCCGGCTGCAGGCGGACCGCCTGGGGGTCGTCGAGCCCCAGGGCGCGCCGGAAGATCACCCGGTAGCTGTCGATCGCGTAGACCCCCTTGGACGAGAGCGCGGACCCGGCCCCCGGCCGCGCCTGCAGAGTCCCGAACCCCTGGGCGCGCAGATCCTCCGCCGAGCTCGCGCGGGTCGGATCGGAGACGATGTTGCCGGCCCCCCAGCCGGTGACGTAGGTCGGGTCGGACTGCAGCGTCAGGGCGCCGCGCGTCGGCTGCTCCAGGGCCGAGCGCATCGAGTTCGGGTAGGAGTCGATGCCGATGTTCGGATAGACCTTGTCGAGATCCTGGAAGGCCACCTCCATGTCGGCCTGACGCTCCGACTTCCACATCCAGATGTTCACGTAGTCGCCGCGCGCCCCCATGGCGAAGAACGGCGGGTCGGCGGTCAGGGAGAACTCCGCCGCCACGGCGTCGCGGAAATCCTGCACGCGGATCGCCGTGTGGTCGTAGGTGCTGTCGGTCCAGACCAGGAGAAGCGCCAGATCCTTGCCGTCGTGCAGGGCGCGCACGGTCAGCTCCTCCGGGCGCTCGGCGCGCCACCAGAGAGGCATCAGGTGCAGGGCGACGGGGACGGCCTGGTTCCAGAGCGAACTGTCTGGATGGTCCGGGAGCTGGGCCACGCGCGGCGCGTCGATGGTGAAGCGCTTCATCTCGACGCGCGCCCGCTGCGCGTCGCTCGACAGCGAGCGCACGAAGTGCACCAGGTGCCAGGCATCCTGTCCGTACGACCAGTCGCTCATCGGCATCGGTGTACCCGGCATGCCGGCGATGACGCGGCGGTAGAGGCTCTGGGGGCTCGGGTCGCCCTTGAAGACACCGAGCGTCAGGTCACGCGGGCGGGTCGGGTATCCCTTGTCGTCGAACTGCTGCTGGGCCCCGTCGCCGCGCCCGGTCGGGCCGTGGCAGCCGGCGCAGGCCTCGGCGAACATCTCCCGGGCGCGCGCCTTGGCGGCGTCATCGTAGGGAGGCTCGGTGGGCACCGTGATCGGACCGCTCGGCGTTGCTCCCTCCGGCACCGGGCCGCTCTCCGGCTTCACCTCCCACGGCTGCGCCGCGAACGACTTGACGAACTGCACCAGGCCCCAGCGCGTCCGCTCCGGCAGGTGGCCCCACGACGGCATCGCCGACCCCGGCATGCCGCGCGAGATGGTGGCGAAGAGGTCACGGTCGGTCGGCACCCGCTCCCAGGTGGAGACCAGGGCATACTTGCCGAGGGTGAAGTCGCGCGGCTTGGGGAAGAGGAGATAGGCCGCCTCGCCGTCGCCGCGTCCTTCGGGCCCGTGGCAGGCGACGCACTGCTTCTCGTACGTCTGCTTCCCGAGCGCCAGCAGATCGGGGGTGGCGGGAGGCGGCGGTGCCGGCGCTTCGGCCGTCACACGGGACCAGGCGACGACAACGACCGCGCTGACGGCCAGGACGGCTGCGATCACTTTCCATCTCATCGGCACCTCCACGCGAGCCCCCGGACTGCGGATGCTCGATCCGTCTGCGGCCAGACTAGGGACCACCCTCGGCCGCGGCTATGATCCAGATCAGCAAAACCTCCGGTTGCGCTGGGCGGCCCGCCCCGCACCCCCGTGGGTCTTGTCGTCGGGCGCAGGCGAGGCTCGAGTTGCGGGAAAGCGATCGGGGTGGTAGGGTGACAGCGATGCCTCGACGCGGGGAGTCTCTTTGACGCTTCCACCGGGACTCGAGAACAAGTGCGGTGAGTGCCTGTTGTTCGGCGCGATCCAGGGGCTGGCCGACGCCCTGGTGCTGGTCGATCGCGAGGGGCGGATCTTCCACGTGAACCGCCGCGCCGAGGAGTTGCTCGGGCTGCAGGCGTCGCGCGTCATGGGGACGCGGCTGCGGGCGGCGCTGCGCCATCCGGGTGTCGTGGCGTTCTGGGACTCGGCACAGAGCGAGTCCGACCCCGTCGGCGCCGACCTGACGCTGCCGCCGAGAATCCTGATCCGGGCCACCGCGTCGGTCTGCGTCTCGGCGGCGGGAGCCCCGATCGGCCGGGCCCTGCTTTTGCGCGACGTGACGCGCGAGAAGAGGATCCAGGTCGAGCTGTCGACCTCGGTGGCGCGCCGCCTGGTCGACATGGCCGGTGGCGATGAGCCGCCCGGCGACCTGCCGGCGTTGACACGCCGGGAGCGGCAGATCCTGGAGCTTCTGGCGGGCGGCCTCAGCAACGCGACGATCGCGGCCCGGCTGAAGGTGAGCCCGAACACGGTCGCCTCCCACCTCAAGCATCTCTATCCGAAGCTCGGCGTCTCCAGCCGCGCCCAGGCCACCGCCTACGCCCTGACGCGCGGCATCCGCCCCCCGGCCCGCTAGGAGCCGGTCCCTCCGCGACCGGCCCCGTCTCACCCGTTCGTGGGAGGAAGATCACCCGAACGCGCGATTGTCCCGGAATCGGCCCACCCGCATATTTGTGACTCTTCGTCCGTGGAGCGCACAGACGAGGTCCGCATGGCCGAGATCGTGGACGGTTCGGGGATCGAGGCGCGCGAGTCGGAGTGGCGCCGCCGGCTCGCGGCCTTCATGCTCGCCTGGCTGACGTTCGAGAGCGCGACCGGCCTGTCGATCTATCTCCTGCCGTTTTCCGTGCCGAATCAATGGATGGTCATCGTGCATACCGGGATCGGCCTGCTGGCCCTGGTGCCGGCGTTCTTCTACCAGGCGCGGCACGTCATGGTGTATTGGAGCCGGCCGCTGACGACGATCAAGGTGATGGGCTACCTCGCCGCAGTGGCGACGCTCGGGGCGATCGTCTCCGGCGTCGTGCTGACGGTCCAGGCGCTGTTCGGGACGCGCATCTCCTACGGCTGGGACACGGCGCACGTCATCTCGACGTTCGCGCTTCTCGCCTTCACCCTGCCGCACGTGGCGGTCATCCTGGTGCGCGATCGCGGCCTCCGGGGGCGGGCCGAGACGGCCGGGCTGCTGGGGGCGCAGCGGCAGTCTCTCGCGAGGGCCGCCCTGGTCTGCGCGGCCCTCTTCGCGCTCGTCGGGATCGCCTGGGCGGTCTACCCCGGGGAGCGGCTGGTCAACGAGTTCCCGGCCGACTACTCGTTCAAGTACGGGACCGGCCGGCCGTTCGCGCCGAGCCTGGCGCGGACGGCATCGGGCGGGGCCTACGACGCCCGCTCGCTGTCCGGCTCGGAGTCGTGCGGCACTTCCGGCTGCCACGAGCAGATCGTCTCCGAGTGGCGGGTGAGCGCCCACCGCTGGGCGGCGATGGACCCCGGTTTCCAGAGGATCCAGTCGGAGATGGCGAAGCAGAACGGGGCGGAATCGACGCGCTACTGCGGCGGCTGCCACGAC
>DASTNM010000593.1:0-6162 GCA_035762745.1 Candidatus Polarisedimenticolia bacterium | reverse complement strand
GCCTCGGGAGTGACCTCCTCGAGGCGGGCATCGTAGCGCCGGTCGCCGATCGAGGTGGCGAAGGCGGGATGAGCGCGCAGGTACCCCTGCCAGTACTCGTCGCAGAGAGACGCCAGGTCGCCCGAGACCCCACCCGGAGCTCCGGCGGATCCGCCCGGGTCGGCGTTCGATCCGGAGGGGCGCGGGCCGCAGGACGTCGGCTGCATGGCGATCACCAGAAGAAGGGCGAGCCTGAGATTAACCGATCGCGCCGTGGGCGCCAATGGAGATCCTCCCTCTGCGCCGGTCAGGATCCCTGGATCCTGGCCAGCTCCTGGCGCGCCGCGTCACGGAACTCCCCCTCGCCGCCCGCGAGGTAGGCGCGGAACTGGCCGGCCGCCTCGCGCCTCCGGCCGGTGCGCGCGTAGACCCGGCCGCGGAGGAAATGGATGTCGCGGGCCTGCGGAGCGAGGGACAGCGTGGCGCGGTACTCCGCGATCGCCGCCTCGTCACGGCCCGCTTCATCATAAAGGATCGCCAGGTTCCGGCGCGCCTCGACATTCGCCGGGTCGAAAGTCCGCCCCCGCTCCAAGAGCCCGATCGCCTCGGCGGTCCGGCTCTCCTTCAGGGCGATCAGCGCCTTCCCGAACAGCGCCCTGCCCGAGAGCGCCCCGGCCTCCCCCGACCCGGCCCCGCCGGCGCGCGGCCGGGTCGTCGCGAGGACCTTGTCGTACTCCTGCCCGGCCCGGGCGTTCTCCCCCTGCCTGAACAGGGCGCCGGCCAGGGCGAGACGGATCTCGGGGGTGTCGGCCCCGGCCCGTGTGCTCCGATCCAGGAGCGTCACGACCTCGTCGAAGCGTGAAGCGTCGTACAGCAGGCGCGCCAGGACCAGCGCGGCGGCCGCGTCGCTGGGGCTCGAGGCCAGCGCCTGGCGCAGCCTGGCGCCCGCTTCGTCCGGCCGCCCCCGGCGAGCCAGGATCGTGCCGCTGCCGGCGAGGGCCCGGCTCGAGTCGGGGTCGACGTCGAGCGCCTGCTGGAAGACGCGCCCCGCCTCCTCCAATCGCCCCTCGCCCAGAAGCGCGCTGCCGAGGTTCGCGAGCAGCTCGGCGCTCGCCGGCCGGGAGACGAGGGCCGCCCGGAAGTCGCTCCCGGCTCCGGCATAGTCCCCCGCCGCCAGACGGGCGTTGCCGCGGTGCGTGAGGGCCGTGACGTTGCCGGGATCGGTCTTCAGGATTTCGCCGTACTGCGCGATGGCCGCTTCGACGTCGCCTCGGACGTAGAGACTCCCGGCCTCGTCGAGCCCCCGCAGCAGGGCGACCCGGTCCTTCGGGTCGGGCAGAGGCCCCGCGGCCGCCGGACCGGGCGCCCAGATGTAGCCGAGGGAACGCAGCCTCTCGAGCGCCGTCTGGTCGAGATCCTGGCGCACGCCGGCGGCCCCGCTGCGCGCGTCGCCGCCGGATCTCCGCCCTCCCTCCGCCCGCCGCGCGCTGTCCGAGAGCGTCCCGTCGAGCGCCTCGCGATAGCGCGCCAGCTCGTCCGCGGCGCGCGCCCCGGCCAGGTCGTTCTTCTCCGAGGGATCCGATCGCAGGTCGTAGAGCTCCTGGCGCGGCGCCTGGATGTACTTCCAGTCGCCGATCCGGATCGACGCCAGGTCGCTCCAGCCGTAGTTCTCCCGCGGCGCCACCGACTCGGCGACGGCGCGCAGCCCCGGGTCGGCGCCGGAGCCGGCTCCGGTGGCGAGAGCGACGAGGCTCGTCCCCTCGACGTCTTCAGGCACGGCGAGACCGGCGAGACCCAGGATCGTCGGCATCAGATCGATCGTCCGCACCGGCGCCGTCACCCGCCTCCCCGCCGGCAGGAAACCCGGGAGGGAGAGGACGAGCGGCACGCGCAGCGTCGACTGGTAGAGAAAGACGCCGTGCGTCGCCTCGCCGTGATCCCCCAGCCCCTCGCCATGATCCGACAGCAGGGCGACGAGCGTGTGGCGCCGCGCTCCGAGCCGGTCGAGCGCCCCGAGAATCGTCCCGACCTGCCGGTCGACGTAGGCCACCTCGCCGTCGTACGGTGCGGCGCGGAACCTCTCCGCGTAGGGAGCGGGAGGATCGTAGGGAGCGTGCGGGTCGAAGTAGTGCAGCCAGAGGAAGAAGCGCCCCCTGGAGTGCTTCTCGAGGAAGGCCAGGCCGGCGCGCGTCACCTCCTCCCCCTTCCTCTCGCGGTAGGAGAGCTGCCGGACCCCTTCGGGCGGCAGGGAGTCGTCGTAGGTGTCGAACCCCTGCGCCAGCCCGAAGCGCGCGGCCAGCGGGTACCCTCCGATCACCGCCCCGGTCGCGTCGCCCTTCCCTTGAAGCACCTCGGCCAGCGTCGTCGCCTCGGGGCCGAGCCGGTAGGTGCCGTTGTTGCGCACCCCGTGGAAGGCCGGGTAGGTGCCGGTCAGGATCGAGACGTGCGACGGCAGCGTCAGCGGCGCCGCCGTCGAGGCCTGCTCGAAGAGCACGCCGCCCGCCGCCAGCCGGTCGATCTGCGGCGTCTCTCCGGCGGCGTAACCGTAGCAGCCGAGGCGGTCGGCCCGCAGCGTGTCGATCGTGATCAGCAGGACGCTCGGCCGCTCCGGCGTTCCGCCAGGGCCCCGGAACACCACCCTCCAGAGCGCCGCGGACCCCAGCACGAGCACCAGGGCCAAGAGCGCCCGGCGCCTCGGGGAGCGCCCCGCGACGTCACGACCGGTGGGGCGGGTCATGGCGGGGATCATACCGCGTCACCCGCGATGGCCTACTTGTTGTACTCGAAGTGGAAGTGGACCTCGACCGATGCCCCTTTGTACGAGGCCGGCAGCGGGTCGAAGGGGGAAGCCTTGGTGACCGCCGTCAGGGCGGCCGCGTCCCAGGCGTCGGAGCCGCTCTTCATGTGCAGGGCCGGCAGGAGCCCCCGGCCGTCGCGCGCGATGCTCACGGTCACCACCGCCTTGCTCCCCGGCTTCGGGGCGCCCGCCGGCCGCTTCCAGGCGGTCGCCACCTTCGTGTAGCTCTTCTGCTGGTAGGCCTGGTCGGTGAAGTCGGCGGCGAAGTAGACCTTGAGCTGCGGTGTCCCGGCGGCCAGCGGTGCCGCGCTCAGGAGGATCGCGACGAGCGCAGCCAGCGCCCTCCGGGCCGGGACCGGCCGGGCGGGGAGGGCGGTCCTGTGCGGCGACAACCCCGGGGGCGCCGGGCGTTCACTCGAGCAGGGCATCGCAGTAAGAGTATGGCACAAGCACCTTCACCCCCTGCGGGGTGACGACGAGCTGGTCGCCGAGCTTGACCCCGTCGCGCCCGCCGACTTCGCCGCAGTACAGCTCCGCCACGAGGACCATGTTCTCCCGCAGGACGCGATCACCGTTCGGCTGCGGGTCCTCTGGATAGGCGACGCTCGGGCTTTCCTCCTCCAGGCCGATGCCGTGGATCATCACCTCGTAGCGCTGGGGCATGAACTTCCGGGGCAGGCGCGGCGCCCTGGCCGCGAGCTCCCCACACGTCAGGCCGGGGCGAATCATCTCGCGCAGCGCGCGCAGCCAGTCGTGCGCCACTCGATAGACCTCGCGCTGCGCGGGGGTCGGAGGCCGGTCGCCGCACAGGAACGTGCGCGACACGCAGAAGAAGTACCCTTCGACGCCGACGGCGTCGGTATCGACGTAGACCAGGTCGCCGGGCTCGAGGAGGCGCGCGGTCGCCTCGGCGCGCCAGGGATTGGTGTTCGGGCCGGAGCAGACGGTGCTGGTGGCGAGGTGCTCCCCGCCGCGCCGCAGGAGCGTGTCGGCGAGCCCGGCCAGAAGATCGCGCTCGCGGACGCCGGGGGCGAGGGCGCGCTCGAAGCCCGCCAGCATCTCCATCAGGATCGCGCCGTTCAGCTCGAACAGGGCGATCTCCTCGGGCGTCTTGATCTCGCGGGCGGCGGTCGTCACGGTCGCCGAGTCCTCGAGGACGATCCCCTCGCGCTGCAGGGCGACGTAGCCGGGCGTCCCGAGCCGGTCGACGGCGAGGCGGGGCGACCCGACTCCCCGCTCGCGCAGCGCGGCGACGGTCTCGCGCGCGAAGATCGTCGCGTGCGTCGCGGTGTCGTCGTAGAACTCCCAGGCGTGCATCGGGCGGACGTCGGCCTCGAGGCCGCGGAACAGGTGCCTCGAGTTCGGGTGCTCGTAGAGGATCGGCCGCCCTTCGGCCGGGACGAGGGCGCAGCGGACGAAGGTGGTGTTGCTCCAGATCGGCATGGCCGAGGCGCCGGTGGCGTAGCGGATGTTCGGCTCGTTGAACAGCAGGCAGGCCTCGACGTGCCGCGCGCGCATCGCGGCCTGCAGCCGGGCCAGCCGGCCGCTCCGCAGACGCGCGAGGTCGACGGGGTTCGGCATCGGGTAAAGTATGCTCGGTTTCCCGGGCGGCACACAAGGTCGGATCGTCCTGGACCACAGGCATCTGAAGGGAGCGCCACGATGAATCGCCCCACCCGTCGACCGATCCTCGTTCTCGTCAGCGCGCTGGGCCTCGCCCTGGCGACCGCCGCCCGTGCCGCGAGCCCCTATGCCCCCGACACGCCCGAGGCGGGATCCGTCGAGGCGATCGCCCGCTTCACGACCGAGCCGCGCTTCCTGAGCCCGTGGGTCGCCTACCTGCCCGCCTCGGACAAGGTGCCGTCGCCGACCCGGCACCTCGGGCACCTGGTCGGCGCGCCCGGTGAGCTGACGCACGCCGGGACGATCCAGTCCTACGTGCGGGCGCTCGCCGCCGCCTCTCCGCGGGTGCGCGTCGAGACGATCGGCAGGACGGAGGAGGGGCGCGACATCGTCCTGGTCGCGATCGCCGACGAGGCCGGAATCCGCGACCTGCCGCGGCTGAAGGGCGCGACCGCGGCGCTGGCCGATCCGCGGCGCACGACTCCGGACGAGGCGGAGACGATCCTGAAGACGGCGCGGCCGATCTACTACTTCAACTGCAACCTGCACGCCGACGAGACCGGCAGCGGCGAGATGTGCATGGAGCTGGCCTACCGCCTCGCCGTCTCCGAGCAGCCGATGATCCGCCTGATCCGCGAGAAGGTGCTGGTGCTCATCAACCCGATCGCCGAGCCGGACGGCCGCGACAAGATGGCCGACTGGTTCTACCGCTACCTCAAGGGGAAGACCGACTACGACGCGCTGCCGCGCATGTCGCCGCCCTACTGGAACCGCTACGTGTACGTCGACATCAACCGCGACGCGCACCAGAAGGCCTTCGGGGTGACGCGCGCGGTGCACGACATGTTCTTCGACTACCATCCGACCGTGGTCCACGACCTGCACGAGGCGATCGCCCTCCTGCAGACCTGGAACGGCACCGGCCCCTACAACCCGTACCTCGACCCGATCGTCACCAGCCAGTTCCTGGAGATGAGCTTCCACGAGGTCACGTCGATGACGTCCCTGGGGATGCCGGGGGTCTGGACCTGGAACTTCGGTGAGGACTTCGGCCTGCACTACCTCGACTCGGTGGCGATGAACCACAACAGCATCGGGCGCGGCTACGAGACCTACGGCAACGCGACGGCCGAGACGGTGTCGCGCAGCCTCCAGGGAGGAGGGACGGAGCAGGAAGAGTACCTGACCCGCGAATGGTACCGGCCGTCGCCGCCACCGCAGAGCTTCCGCTGGTCGATGCGCGACGACGTGAACTACCAGGAGACGGGGGCCCTCTCCATCCTCGACTGGACGGCGCGCCACGCGCCGGAGTTGCTGCGCAACTTCTACCGCACCGGGTACAACTCCTGGCGCAAGGGGGTGACGGAGAAGCCGTGCGCCTTCGTCATCACGGAGGACCAGGGCGATCGACTGCGCGTGGCGGCGATGATCAACCGGCTCATGGACCAGCACATCGAGGTCGGGCGGCTCACCGCCGATCTGGCCGTCGCCGAGGGGAAATTCCCGCGCGGCTCGTTCGTCGTCAAGCTCGACCAGCCGTATCGCAATTACGCGGTCGACCTGCTCGAGCCGCAGCGCTTCCCCGCCGAGTCGGAGAACATCCCTTACGACGACGTGTCGTGGGCGTTCCCGGTCGGCTTCGGCGTCGCCGCCGCGCGCATCGACGACGAGCGGGTGAAGACGGCGGCGGCGGAGCCATTGAGCGCCGAGGTGGCGCCGCGCGGGCAGGTCCGGGGCGACGGTCCGGTCTTCCTGCTGCGGGA
>DASTNM010000592.1:0-5256 GCA_035762745.1 Candidatus Polarisedimenticolia bacterium | reverse complement strand
CCTTGCGAACGCCGACCCCAGGCGCTACGAAAAGCGGATAGATGAGCTGCTCGGGCGCGAGCCGGTGCTCGCGCACCAGCGCCCTGAGGCGAGGCGTCCGGCGGAGGCGCCGGGGCCGCTCAGCGGGGAAGCTCACTCGTCATCGTCGCCGAAGAAGAACTGATCGGCGCACCTCTTCGAGCAGAAGACCCGCCCGACCGTCACCGGCAGCCCGAACCGAAGAGCCAGCCGGCGCACGAACTCCGCGTCCGCCGCCCCGGCCCTCCCGCGCCAGCCGTGGTCGAGGTGCGCCACGTGCAGCTCGAGCCGCATCTCACCCGCCAGATCGCGCAGGAGCGTCAAAAGCGCCATAGAGTCGGGCCCGCCCGACACCGCCACCAGCACCCGCTCGCCGGGGCGGATCATGTCGTACCGGGCGATGGTCCTGCGCACCTGCTGTTCGATCATCGCTTCAGGTGAGATCTTGGTAGCGGTGCAGGGATTCGAACCCCGGACGCCGCGGATATGAGCCGCGTGCTCTAACCATCTGAGCTACACCGCCTTATGGTGAGGGATGATTCTAGGGGAGCGCCCGCGTCCTGTCAACATTCGGAGCCTTTCGGTCGCTGGACGATGGAACCGCCGCTGGCCTATAATCCGCGGCAGTCGCGGGGAGGGGCTCTCCGGGTGAAGCAGTGCAAGGAGTGCGCCGTCGGCGAGGACGACGCCTACCTCCACAAGTGCCCCATCTGCCACAAGATGGTCTGCGACAATCACAAGCATGTGCGCAGCGGCCGGGTCTTCTGCAGCGCCTTCTGCGCCGCCTACTTCTTCCACGAGGGGGACGAGGATGATTGAGGGGTCGAGGTGATGGGGTTCCCCGCCCAACGCCCGAGGCGTCTCCGCCGCAGCGCGATCCTGCGCTCGCTGGTGCGCGAGACCGAGCTGGCTCCCGGAGACCTGATCTTCCCGATGTTCGTCCGGCCCGGCCGGAAGGTGCGCGAGGAGATCGGCTCGATGCCGGGGCAGTTCAATCTGTCGGTCGACGAGGCGGTCGCCGAGGCGCAGGAGGCGCGGGCGCTCGGAGTGCCGGGGGTGATCCTGTTCGGCATCCCGCCGGCGAAGGACGCCCGCGCGTCGGGGGCCTACGATCCGGATGGGATCGTGCAGCAGGCGGCGCGGGCGATCAAGAAGGAGGTCCAGGACCTTCTCGTGATCGGCGACGTCTGTCTGTGCGAGTACACCGATCACGGCCACTGCGGTGTCGTGGCCGGCGACGAGATCGCCAACGATCCGACGCTCGATCTCCTGGCCAGGACGGCGGTGTCGCAGGCGCGCGCCGGGGCCGACATCGTCGCCCCCTCCGACATGATGGATGGGCGGGTGGCGGCGATCCGCAAGGCGCTCGATGCCGCGGGCTACGAGCAGACGCCGATCCTCTCCTACGCCGCCAAGTACGCCTCGGGTTTCTACGGACCGTTCCGCGAGGCGGCGCAGTCGGCGCCGAAGTTCGGCGATCGGCGGAGCCACCAGATGGACCCCGCCAACGTCCGCGAGGCGCTGCGCGAGGTCGCGCTCGACATCGAGGAGGGAGCCGACATGGTGATGATCAAGCCGGCCCTGCCGTATCTCGACGTGATCTGGCGCGTGCGCGAGGCGTTCAGGGTCCCGATCGCCGCCTACCATGTCTCGGGGGAGTACGCCATGCTCGTGGCGGCGGCCCGCAACAACTGGATCGACCGCGAGCGGGTCCTGCTGGAGTCGCTGATCGCGATCAAGAGGGCCGGCGCGGACCTGATCGTCACCTACTTCGCCAAGGAGGCGGCGCGCCTCCTGCGGCGCTGATCGGCCGCCGGGTCCGGGCGGCAAGGAGTCGAGACACGATGGGCACCATCTCCCAGAGACTTTTCGAGAAGGCCCGCCAGGTGATCCCGGGCGGGGTCAACTCGCCGGTGCGTGCCTTCAAGGCGGTCGGCGGCGACCCTCTCTTCTTCGCCCGCGGCAAGGGGGCGCTCCTCTACGACGTCGACGGCAACGAGTACATCGACTATGTCTGCTCGTGGGGGCCTCTCATTCTCGGCCATGCGCCCGAGGCGATCGTGCGCGAGGTGCAGGAGGCGGCGCGCGAGGGGACCTCGTTCGGCGCCCCGAACCCGCACGAGGTCGAGCTGGCGCGCCTGGTGGTCGAGGCGGTGCCGGGGATCGAGAAGGTCCGGATGGTCAACTCGGGGACCGAGGCGACGCTCTCGGCCCTGCGCCTGGCCCGGGGCTTCACCGGCCGCGACCTGGTCGTGAAGATGGAGGGCTGCTACCACGGTCACGTCGACGCGCTCCTGGTCAAGGCCGGATCGGGCGTGGCGACCCTCGGCATCCCCGGCACGCCGGGGATCCCGGCGCGCGTCGCGGAGCAGACGATCGTGCTGCCGTACAACGATCTCGACGCCTTCGCGCGCCTGTGCGCCGAGCGCGGCGGGGAGATCGCCTGCGTCATCGTCGAGCCGGTGGCGGCCAACATGGGCGTCGTGCCGCCGAAGCGCGGCTACCTCGAGGGGCTCAGGGAGATCACCCGCAGGCACGGGATCGTCTTGATCTTCGACGAGGTGATCACCGGCTTCCGCCTCGCCTTCGGCGGGGCGCAGGAGCTGTATCGAATCACCCCCGATCTGACGACGCTGGGGAAGATCCTCGGCGGCGGCCTGCCGATCGGGGCGTACGGCGGACGCGAGGAGATCATGGACCGCGTGGCGCCGGAGGGGGACGTCTACCAGGCGGGGACACTGGCCGGGAACCCTCTGGCCATGCGGGCCGGGATCGCCATGCTGGAGCACCTGCGGCGGCCCGGCGTCTACGATCGCCTCGAGGCGCTCTCGGAGCGGCTGGCGCGCGGGCTCCTGGCCGCGGCCGAGGAGAGCGGAACACCGGCGCGCCTGACGCGCGTCGGCTCGCTCCTGACCCTCTTCTTCACCACGCGCGACCCGGTCGACTGGGCCAGCGCCTCGACCGCCGACGCCAGGCGCTACGCCGCCTACTTCCGCCGCATGCTGGAGCGCGGCATCTATCTCGCCCCATCGCAGTTCGAGGCGGCGTTCGTGTCTCTGGCGCACAGCGAAGAGACGATCGACAAGACGATCGCCACCGCCGGCGACGTCCTCAAGGGAATGCGCCGGGGTCCATCGGCCTGAGCCTCCGATCCTGTCTCGCATAAAATCCCTCCCCGGTCCCGACAAGGCAAAGGAGTGACGCGTGCCCGAGTTCATCTTCAATATGAAGGACCTCCGCAAGGTGGTCCCCCCCAAGCGTGAGATCCTCAAGGGGATCTGGCTGTCGTTCTATTTCGGCGCCAAGATCGGCGTCCTGGGCCTCAACGGCGCCGGCAAGAGCACTCTGCTGCGCATCATGGCGGGGGAAGAAAAGGAATTCTTCGGCGAGGCGTTCCCGGCCAAGGGGATCAAGATCGGCTTCCTGCCTCAGGAGCCGCGGCTCGACCCCGGGAAAACGGTCCTCGGCAACGTCGAGGAGGGAGTGGCCGGAACGCGCGCCCTGCTCGATCGCTACAACGCCATCAGCGAGCGCTTCTCGGCCGAGCTCGCGCCCGGCGAGATGGAAAGGCTCCTGGAGGAGCAGGCGAAGGTCCAGGACCAGATCGAGGCCGCCGGCGCCTGGGAGCTCGACCGCACGCTCGAGGTCGCCATGGACGCCCTGCGCTGCCCGCCCCCGGAGGCCGATGTCACGACGATCTCGGGCGGCGAGCGGCGCCGCGTCGCCCTCTGCCGGCTGCTCCTGCAGCGCCCCGACCTGCTGCTGCTCGACGAGCCGACCAACCACCTCGACGCCGAGTCGGTCGCCTGGCTCGAGCGCTTCCTCAAGGAGTACCCCGGCACCGTCGTGGCGGTGACCCACGATCGCTACTTCCTCGACAACGTCGCCGGCTGGATCCTGGAGCTGGACCGCGGCGCCGGCATTCCCTGGGAGGGGAACTACTCCTCCTGGCTCGATCAGAAGAAGGCCCGGCTGGCGCAGGAGGAGAAGAGCGCCAGCGCCCGGCAGCGCACCCTGGATCGCGAGCTGGAGTGGGTGCGGATGGCGCCGCGCGCCCGGCAGGCCAAGAGCAAGGCGCGCCTGGCCGCCTACGAGCAGCTGCTGGCCGAGGAGACCGACAGGCTGCCGGAGAGCGTCGAGATCTACATCCCGCCCGGACCGCGCCTGGGCAATCTCGTGGTCGAGGCCGAAGGCCTGCGCAAGGGGTACGGGGACCGGCTGCTGATCGACGATCTGTCGTTCCGGCTCCCGCCCGGCGGCATCGTCGGTGTCATCGGGCCGAACGGCGCCGGCAAGACGACCCTGTTCCGGATGATCACCGGGCAGGAGAAGCCCGACGCCGGCTCCCTGCGTCTCGGCGAGACGGTGCGGCTGGCCTACGTCGACCAGAGCCGCGACATCCTGAAGGACGACCAGAACGTCTGGGAGGCGATCTCCGAAGGACAGGACCCGATCCTGCTCGGCAAGCGCAGCGTCGCCTCGCGCTCCTACGTCGCCTCGTTCAATTTCAAGGGACCCGATCAGCAGAAGCGCGTCAAGGAGCTGTCGGGCGGGGAGCGGAACCGCGTGCACCTGGCCCGGATGCTGAAGCAGGGGGCGAACGTGCTGCTTCTCGACGAGCCGACCAACGATCTCGACGTCGACACGCTGCGGGCGCTCGAGGAGGCGCTTCTGAGCTTCGCCGGCTGCGCCGTCGTCATCAGCCACGACCGCTGGTTCCTGGATCGGATCGCGACGCACATCCTGGCGTTCGAGGGGGACAGCCGCGTCGTCTGGTTCGAGGGGAACTACCAGGACTACCATGCCGACCTGCGCCGGCGCCTCGGCGCCGAAGCCGACCAGCCGCACCGCATCAAGTACCGCCCCCTGACGCGAGGCTGAGCCGGCCGCCGGGCCGCCCCGCCTCCCTCAACCGAAGAGCGCCCGACGCGCCGGCGCCGGCAGCCAGCGGCTGGCCGCGCACCAGGCGGCGAGGGGGATCGCCGTCCCGGCGAGGCCCAGGAGGAGCGGGCCGGCGGGGGTGCCCAGAAGGTTCTGCCAGCCCGGCGCGCCCCAGCCCGCCATCGCCAGGATCACCCCGCCATGCACCAGGTAGACGGCGTAGGAGCCGTCGACGAGAAGGCGCCACGGTCCCGAGGATCGATCGCCGCCAGCGTGGCCGGCCAGGACCCAGGCGCAGACCGCCAGGGCGAAGGCGGTCGAGGTCGGCTTGAGGAAACTGGCCGCGAATCCGAGCGA
>DASTNM010000591.1:0-2205 GCA_035762745.1 Candidatus Polarisedimenticolia bacterium | reverse complement strand
CTGGTAGCCGTCGGGAAGACCCACGATGAAGTCGTGGATGTGCGCGGCGCGCGCGGCGGCCTCGACCTCCTCGCGGCCGGCGTCCGGGCGGCCGTAGTGGATGTTGTAGAAGATGGTGTCGTTGAACAGAACGGTATCCTGGGGCACGATCCCGATGGCGGCGCGCACCGACTTCTGCGTGACGTCCCGCAGGTCCAGGCCGTCGATGCGGACGTGGCCGGCATCGACGTCGTAGAAACGATACAGCAGGCGCGCCAGGGTCGACTTGCCGGATCCCGAGTGGCCCACCACGGCGACGGTGCCGCCGGGCGGGATCTCGAAGTCCATGCCGTGCAGGATCTCGCGGCGCGGGTCGTAGCCGAAACGCACCCCCTCGAAGCTCACCCGCGGTCGATGCGCGACGAGCGGCACGGCGCCGGGACGGTCCTGCACATCCGGGTGCTGATCGAGCAGCGCGAACAGCCGCTCGAGATTGGTGAGCGACTGCTTCACCTCCCTGTACATCATGCCGAGGAAGAACAGGGGGGACGACAGCTGAAGCAGATAGGCGTTGACCAGAACCAGGTCGCCGACCGTGAGCCGGCCGCCGACCACGCCCGCGGCGGCCCGCCACATCATGATGGTGACGCCCACCGCCACGATCACCGTCTGACCCAGATTGAGCAGCGCCAGGGTTTTCTGCGCCAGGACGTTGGCGTCCTCCAGACGGCGCAGGCTCTCGTCGTAGCGGGCCGCCTCGTGCGTCTCGTTGTTGAAGTACTTGACCGTCTCGTAATTGATGAGCGAATCGACCGCGCGCTCGTTGGCGCGGGTGTCGGCCTCGATCGCCGCCCGGTAATAGCGCGTCCGCCACTCGGTGACGATGAAGCTCCACGCCGCGTACGCCGCGAGAGTGGCGAGAATGATCAGGGCGAAGCCCCAGTCGTACTGCCACACCAGGACGAGCGTGACGAGCAGGACTTCCAGGGCGGTCGGCACGATGGTGTAGAGCGTCCAGTCGAGCAGATCGGAGACCGCCGTGCTGCCGCGCTCCAGATCGCGCGCCACGCCCCCCGTGCGCCGGTCGAGATGAAACCTCAGGCTCAGATCGTGCAGGTGACGGAAGACCTTGACCGTGATCTGCCGCGAGGTCCTCGCCATGACCCGGGCGAACACCACCTGGCGCAGCTCGGTGAACAGAGTGACACAGACGCGCGCGGCCCCGTAGGCCAGGAGCAGCCCCACCGGCAGCACCAGGAGGCTTCTCCCGAGGTTGAGCTGGTCCACGATCTTCTTGAGCGCCATCGGCACGTAGAGCGTGGCCAGCTTGGACAGCACGATCAGGGCGAGCGAGAAGACGATGCGGCCGAGGTAGGGCTTCAGGTAGGGGAGCAGCTCGGAGACGACGGCGAGGTCGCCGCGCCCGCGCCGGAGCGGGGCGGGCGGGGAGACGGCATCGGGATCGTCGGCCGGGGCCGCGGTCATGACGGGCGCTCCGGTCGGTGCTGTCGGGTCATGGGCCTATTATTCCCCGTCACCGGCCTCGAGTGCCACTGCGGCCTCCTCCAACTCACCCCGCTCACCCGGGGAGCGGGGGCGCCTACAGGTCGGCGAACACCGGCGCGTGATCCGAGGGGGTCAGCGCATCCTTCTTCTTCCGGTAATCACGATCGATCTCGACGGATCGCAGCCGGGCCGCGATGTCCGGAGTGGCCAGGAGAAGGTCGAGCCGCAGCCCTTGATTGCGCGGGAAGGCCCCGGCGCGGTAGTCCCACCAGGAATATGAGCGCGCCTCGGGATGGAGCCGGCGGAACAGGTCGAGGAAGCCGCCCTCGACGATCGACGCGAAGCGGGCGCGCTCCTCGACGGTGTGGAAGATCGTGCCCCGCAGCTGCTCCTCGTTCCAGCTGTCGATCGGGGCCGGGCAGATATTGAAGTCGCCGCACAGGACCGCCGGACGATCGGCCCGGCTCAGGCTTCCGAGGTGCGTCGCGAGCGCCTCCAGCCACGCCAGCTTCCTCGGGAAGTCCGGGTGATCGACGCTCTTGCCGTTGGGGCAGTAGACGGTCGTGAACGACAACCCCCCCGCATCGGCGGTGATCAGCCGCGCGCCGAACTCCTCCTGACCGGGCAGCCCCTTCTGAGTGACGGTGATGGGATGGCGGCTCAAGATCGCCACGCCGTTCCACGCCTTCTGGCCATGAACGACCGCCCGATATCCTTCGG
>DASTNM010000590.1:0-2032 GCA_035762745.1 Candidatus Polarisedimenticolia bacterium | reverse complement strand
AGATCTTCGGGAACAACTCCCTGGTCGGCAACGAGCGGGGGATCCAGATCGACCCGGCGACGCGCACCGGCTGGACCTACGGGCCGTCCGGCGCGCAGGTCCAGCGGTTCCGGTACTGAGGGACGCCTTCAACTATCTGTCGGTGATGCTCTCGATCGTTCTGGGGCTGACGCAGCTCTTCGCCGGCATCGGCAACCTGGTCCAGATACGGCGGCGGGTGAAGCGCTACTGGCTGCACACCCTATGGTTTCTGCGGACGGCTGGCGTCCTGTCCCTCGGCTCCTGCTCGGCCTCGAAAAGCAAACTCGTCCACGCCACCGCAATCGTCCTGGTCGTCCTGGGTCTGGTGACGGGGATCATCATGACCCGCTTCCGGATCGGCCAATTCGATCCGAGGTAGGAGAGCCCGTCGGATCCCTGGACTTTCTGGACCAGGCGAGGCAGATCCTCTGTCGTGGGGCGCGAAGCGACGTCGTCGAGGGCCTTCATCGGAGAAGCATGGTACGTCCGCATCGGCCCATGGCACCCTGAACGCAGGTCCAGCCGCGTGTGCGGTCGAACCTGGGGGATGCTGATAGAATGCGTGGTACCAGAAGAGGCTTCCAGATGCCCGGCGACGACGAGGTCTCCGACCGCCCACGCCCCGATTACGTCCCGCCCACGCCCGGCGCAAAGCCGCCCGAACCAGCGTCCGAGGGAGACGACGATTTCGCCCGGATGCTGCAGGAATCACTCGCCCCGCGGTTCCACCAGGAGGGAGAGACGGTCCAGGGGACCATCGTTGCGATCGGGCCGGAGGTGGCGTTCGTCGATATCGGCGGCAAGGGCGAGGCGACCATCGACGTCGAGGAGCTGACGGATCCCG
Organism: Candidatus Polarisedimenticolia bacterium; assembly: GCA_035762745.1. Lineage (GTDB taxonomy): Bacteria > Acidobacteriota > Polarisedimenticolia > Gp22-AA2 > Gp22-AA2 > DASTNM01. The sequence continues at coordinate 1,167 of DASTNM010000590.1, read as the reverse complement.
ACAGCGACGTCCAGGTGAAGGTCGGAGACACCGTCCAGGCGGTCGTCGTCTCGACGGTCGGCGGCCTGAGGCTCTCCCACAGGCTCGCCCGCGGTGCCGCCACGCGGCAGCGCCTGAATGACGCCTTCCGGGCCGGGCTTCCGGTAGAAGGGCGTGTCGAAAAGGCGATCAAGGGAGGGTACGAGGTTCGAGTCGGCGGGCAGCGCGCCTTCTGTCCGGTCTCGCAGATCGACACCAGTTTCACCGCCAATCCAGAGGTTCACGTCGGACAGGCCTACACCTTCCGGATCATCGAATGCAAAGAGGATGGCAAGGAGCTGGTCGTCTCCCGGCGTGCGCTCCTTCAGGAAGAGGAGGGTCAGAGGGCCGAGGAGATCCGCCGCGCCGTCGTCCCCGACGCCGTCCTGCCGGGCAGAGTCGTCTCGGTGCTCGCGTACGGCGCGTTCGTCGACCTCGGAGGGGGCGTCCAGGGACTCCTCCACGTGTCGGAGATGGGCTGGTCGCGGGTGGGAAATCCAATGGATCTGGTCCGGCCGGGCGACGCGATCACGGTCAAGGTTCTGCGCGTGGACGACGGAGGAAAGATCTCGCTTGGACTGAAGCAGCTGCAGGCCGATCCCTGGTCGACGGCGGCCGGGAAGTACAGGGTCGGCCAGGCGCTGACGGGGAAGGTCACCCGGGTTGCGAATTTTGGAGTCTTCGTCGAGCTGGAGCCGGGGATCGAGGCCTTGGCGCACGAGTCCTCATTCCCCCCCACGAAGACGCGGGATGGGTGGAAGGCCGCCGTTCCGCCCGGCGCCGCGGTCGCGGTCGAGATCCTGAGCCTCGATCTGGAACAGAAGCGGATCGGAATCGCGGTGGTCGACGCCGAGGAGAAGCGCGCGGTCCGCGAGTATGCCGAGCATCAGGACCAGGCGCAGACATCGGGATTCGGCTCGCTCGCCGACAAGCTCCGCGCGGCGATGCGGCCGTCGAAGAAATAGGGACAAAGAGCCCGAGAGGTCGCCGTCCCGTTGACCGCCAGGGTCGGGCGATGGTAGAGTGCGCGAACTTCATCAGATTGGCAGGTCAAATCGGCATCGGAGACTTTCAAAGGAGGCCCGCTACATGTCTCGACCCCTCGTGATCGCGTCGCGCTTCGTCGTCATCATGGCCATCATCGGCCTT
>DASTNM010000589.1:0-10203 GCA_035762745.1 Candidatus Polarisedimenticolia bacterium | reverse complement strand
CCCGGCCTATGTCATCTACGACCGCTTCAGGGCCGCCAGCCTGCCGACGATCCTGAAAACGCTCGACCGCCTCGGGATCCATTCCGCCGGCCGCTTCGGCGCCTGGGAATACAACTCGATGGAAGGGGCGCTGCGCGCCGGTCTCGATCTGGCGGCGCGGCTCGTGGAGTCGCTCTCGGGGCAGGCGGTGCAACGCGCGGGCGGCGGTCGCCCGGTGGGAGGAGCCTGAGGTGTGCGGACTGGCCGGCGTCGCCTGGCGAGATGCAGCGCGCCTCCCCGACCCGGAGATCCTGCGGGCGATGGGGGCGGCGCTGGCGCATCGCGGACCCGACGACTCCGGCGAGTACGCGGCGCCGGGGATCGGGCTGGTCAGCCGCCGCCTGGCGATCATGGACCCGTCTCCCGCCGGGCGCATGCCGATGGCGAGCGACGACGGCCAGGTGGTGCTGGTCTTCAACGGTGAGATCTACAACCACGTCGAGCTGCGCGAGGAGATGAAGCGGCGGGGAGTGCGCTTCCGATCGCAGAGCGACACGGAGGTCCTGCTGCGCCTCTATCTTCACGAGGGGGCGGACGCCCTGCACCGGCTGATCGGAATGTTCGCCTTCGCGCTCTGGGACGGCAGGCGGCGGGCGCTCCTCCTGGCGCGCGACCGGCTGGGGGTCAAGCCGCTGCGCTACCGGATCGCAGCCGATGGGATCCGCTTCGCCTCCGAGGTCGGCGGGCTCCTCGCCGAGCCGGGATTCGCTCCGGAGCCGGACCCCGAGGCGCTGCACCACCTGCTGGCGCTCCGCTTCGTGCCGCACCCGCGCTCGATCCATGCCGGCGTGGAGCAGCTGCCGCCGGGGCACCTCCTGCTCTACGAGGGCGGCCGGGCGCGGCTCCAGCGCTACTGGTCGTTGCCCGAGCCGGGGAATGCCGGGCCGCGGCGGCTCGACGACCTGAGGGAGCGCTACCGGGCGCTGATGGACGACGCGGTGCGGCTGCGGCTCAGGAGCGACGTGCCGTTCGCCCTGCTGCTCTCCGGCGGCGTGGATTCGGCCGCCGTCGCCTACCACATGCGCCGCAACCGCACCCGCGCCTTCAAGGCCTTCACCGTGGGTTTCGGGGAGGGGGACTACGACGAGCGACCGCGGGCCCGCGAGGTGGCGCGGCACTTCGGCATCGAGCACCACACGCTCGAGGTCTCGCCGATGGCGCTCGACGAGCTCGGGGCCATCGTGGCGCACATGCAGGAGCCGTTCGCCGATCCCTCGGTCGTGCCGTCCTGGCTCCTGGCCCGCGAGGTGTCGCGGCACGTCAAGGTGGCCCTGGTCGGCGACGGCGGAGACGAGCTGTTCGGCGGCTACGACCGCTACCGGGCGCACCTCCTGGCGGAGCGCTTCGGCTGGCTGCCGGGACTGGTGTCGCGCACGCCGTTCTACGCCCTGCTGGAGGCGGTCTCCTCCGAGCGGAGCCGGCGCAATCTCCCCGGCCGCCTCCGGCGGCTCCTCGAAGGCTGGGAGCTGCCGGCCCGGGAGCGCAACGCGCTCTGGATGGCCAACCCCGGGGCCCGGCGGATCGCCCGGCTGTACCAGCCGGACTTCGCCGCCCGGGTCGGCGGCTCCGACCCGACCCGCGGCCTCGGGCGGCTCCCCAATTCGTGGGGCGCACGGGATCTCATCGGCCTCCTGCTGCGCGCCGACCAGGAGACCTTCCTCCCGGACGACCTGCTCCTGAAGGCCGATGTCACCTCGATGGCATTCGGCGTCGAGCTCAGGAGCCCTTTCCTCGACCACCGGGTCGTGGAGTTCGCCGCCGGCCTGCCGCCGCAGCTCAAGGTGCGCACGCGCGGCGGCAAGTGGTTCCTGCGCCGGGTCTACCGCAGCCACATGCCCGAATCGGTCCTCAAGGCGAAGAAGGCCGGCTTCGGGCTGCCTCTCGATCACTGGTTTCGCGGCGATCTGTACGGCGTGGCGGCCGACCTCCTGCTCGGGACCGGGGCCGAGTCGCGCGCCAATCTCAAGCGCGACGCCGTGGCCGCGGTCCTGGCGATCCATCGCTCGGGGCAGCGCAACTATGACGAGATGATCTGGACCCTGCTGGTTCTCGAGATCTGGCTGAGGGATCTGAAACGGCGGCGGACTCGGGAGGCGGCGTGAGCCCGGACGGGATCGGCGTCTGCCACGTGATCACGCGCCTCGATCTGGGGGGCGCGCAGGAGAACACCCTGTACACCGTGGAACACCTGAGACCCCCGTTCCGGGCCAGCCTTGTCTCGGGCCCCGGCGGCCTGCTCGACGAGGAGGCGGGCCGAATCGCAGGCCTGGACCTCAGCTTCGTGCCGTCGCTGGCGCGGCCGATCCGGCCGCACCGCGATCTGGCCGCCCTCGCGGCGCTGACGCGCCTGCTGCGGCGTACGCGTCCGGCGATCGTTCACACCCACTCCTCGAAGGCCGGGATTCTCGGGCGACTGGCGGCGCGCCTCGCGGGGGTGCCGGTGGTCGTGCACACGATTCACGGCTACGGCTTCAACGACGAGCAGCCGGCCGTCCTGCGCCGGCTGTTCATCCGCCTCGAGCGCTCTGTCGCACCGCTGACCTCGCGCTTCATCGCGGTCTCGCGCGCCAACCTCGATCGGGGAGTGGACCTCGGCCTCTTTCCGCGCCACCGGGCGATCCTGATCCGCAGCGGCATCCCCCTCGCGTCCTTCGAGCGCGCGGGTGCGATGCGTCGGAGCGACGGCCTGCGCGCCGAGCTGCGCATCCCGGACAATGCTCCTCTGGTCGGCATGATCGCCTGCCTCAAGCCGCAGAAGGCGCCGCTCGACTTCGTCGAGGTTGCGGCCCGGGTGGCGCGCCTCATCCCCGAGGCGGTCTTCGTCCTGGCCGGGGACGGCGAGCTGCGGGGACGGGTCCAGGAGCGGATCGACAGGCTCTCCCTGCGCGCTCGAATCCGGCTCCTGGGATGGCGCCGGGACGTTCCGCGCCTCCTCGCCGCGCTCGACGTGATGCTCCTCACCTCGCTCTGGGAAGGATTGCCGCGTGTGGTCCCCGAGGCGATCGCCGCCGGTGTGCCGGTCGTCGCCACGGCGGCCGACGGGACGACCGATATCCTGAAGGAGGGCGAGACGGGGATGGTTTGCGCCCCGCACGATCTCGACGGACTGGCGGCGCGGGTCGAGCGCCTCCTCCGGGATCGCGCCTTCGCGAACGGACTGGTGGCGCGCGCCCGCGCCATCCTGCCGGAGTTCGACATCGACGCCATGGTCCGCTCGCAGGAGCGGCTCTATCTCGACCTGCTCGAAGCCGCCGGACGGCTTCCGCGTCGGGCCGCCTGAGCGACCCATCGGGAGAAGATCTCCTGTCGTCCTGCCGCCGGGATCGCCCCCGTGGAGCCTATATATATGATAGAGCCTGGGGAGGGGCTCCTACGGCCCCGAGGCCGCCGCTCGGGCGCAACCCCTTTAAAGAGCTCGACTTGACACCTCTTATCGGGGGCCTATATTGGGCTTGACGCGCACCGCGTGCCTCCCGGGCGCGGCGACCGCGTCTTTCTGTGGGACCTGAACGATGGCGGTCCTCGAGTTGTCAGGCATCTCCAAGAGCTACAGGACTCATCTGTCGCTGCGCCGGTACTGGATCCTGCGCGACCTGTCGCTCGCCATCCAGCCGGGGGAGATCTTTGGCTTCATCGGAACCAACGGCGCCGGCAAGACCACGACGATCAAGCTGGCGCTCGGCCTCCTCTTTCCGGATACCGGGTCCGTCCGCCTGTTCGGGGAGGATGCGCGGCGGGTGGAGCTGCGCCGCCGGATCGGATTCCTGCCGGAGAATCCTTACCTGTACGACTACCTCACCGGCGGCGAGTTTCTCGATTTCCACGCCCGGCTGTTTGGTTACTCCGCCCCGGAGAGGCGCCGGCGCGTCGCCGATCTCCTGGAGCGCGTCGGCCTCAAAAACCGCGGCGATCGCCAGCTCCGGCTCTATTCCAAGGGGATGCTGCAGCGGATCGGCCTGGCCCAGGCGCTGATCAACGACCCGGAGCTCGTCATCCTGGACGAGCCGATGTCGGGGCTCGATCCGATAGGCAGGCGCGAGGTGCGGGACATCATCCTCGATCTCAAGGCGCGCGGGCGGACGGTCTTCTTCTCGACCCACATCCTGTCCGACACCGAGATGATCTGCGACCGGGTCGGGATCCTGGTGCGCGGCAGCCTGAAGGCGGTCGGACGGATCGACGATCTGGTGACCCGGGATGTCCGCTTCTGGGAGGTGGCGCTGGGCGGCGTGCGCGACGCCGCGCTGCCTTGCGGTCTCGTCGTCTCGCGGCGCGATGACCAGGTCCTGGTGCGCGTCGAGTCGCAGGGCGATCTGCGAAGGCTGATTCAGTCGCTCAACGGCCACGGCACCACCCTGATCTCGGTGAGTCCGGGCCGCCAGTCGCTCGAGGACCTCTTCCTGCGCGAGGTGCGCTCGGCGGACGGCACGGCGGGCGTCAAGGCGGCGGCCGCCGCCGGGAAGGACTGAGATGCCGGCGCGCATCGCGGCGATCGCCCTGAACACCTTCCGGGAGGCGATCCGCAACCGCGTCCTCTACCTGCTCCTGGTCTTCGCGGTGGCGATGATCTCCTGCGCCCAGGTCCTCTCCCTGATGACCGTCGGCAGCGAGGAGAAGATCATCAAGGACTTCGGCCTGGCGTCGATCGACATCTTCGGCGTCCTCACCTCGGTCTTCATCGGAATCGGACTGGTGAGCCGCGAGATCGAGCGACGCACCGTCTACACCCTCCTGGCGAAGCCGCTGCACCGGTTCGAGTTCATCCTCGGAAAATACGCCGGCCTGGTGCTGACCCTGTTCGTGAACACCTCGGTGATGACCCTCTGGTTCTTCCTGATCCTGGCGCTCAAAGGGATGTTCGATCTCCGCCTGGCGATCGCCGTGCTGCTGCTCTTCTTCCAGTTCTTGTTGATCACCGCCCTCGCCGTCCTCTTCTCGTGCCTGTCGACGCCGATCCTGTCCGGAGTGCTGACCCTGGCCCTTTACGTCGTCGGCCACCTTCTCTGGAGCTTCGATCTTCTCCAGGCGAAGCTGACCTCGGTCACGGGCCGGGTGGCCTGCCGCGCTCTGTACTACCTGCTGCCGAACCTGGGCAATTTCGACGTCAAGGGAGACGTGGTGCACGGCCTGCCCGTCGGAGCCGGGACGGTCGGCTTCGCGGCCCTCTACCTGGCGTTCTACGGCGCGGCGGTCCTGCTGCTCGCCTGCGCCGTCTTTCAGGGCCGGGAGCTGCAGTAGATGTCCCCCGCCCGGCGCCCCGGCGGCGCGCGCCGCGTGGCGCTGATGGCGATCGCCTGTCTGCTCCTGGCGATGGCGGTGCAGGGGCGGATCGAGGCGCGTGCCGCGGCGAGCGCGGGAAGCGCGCCCCTTCTCTACCTCCCCTCGGGACGATACCTGCACTTCGCCGCGCTCGGCTTCGACGCGCTGCTCGCCGACACGATCTACCTCTGGTCGATCCAGTACTACGGCAACTACCAGATCGCGGATCGCTATCTCTACCTGGAGCAGATCTACGGCCAGGTGATCGCCGAGCTCGACCCGCGCTACCTCGATCCGTACCTGACCGGGGCGTTGATCATGACGACGGAGGCGCGCCGGCCCGAGATGGCCCTGAGGCTTCTGGACAAGGGGATCGAGCACAACCCGCAGGTCTGGATCCTGCCGTTCGAGGCCGGCTTCATCTGCTACGACGATCTGCGGGACTACCAGCGCGCGGCGGCCTATTTCGAGGCCGCCTTGAAGGTGCCGGGGGTGCCTCCTCTGGTGCGGCGCTTCTACGCCGAGATGTTCAACAGGGCCGGTGACAAGAGGACGTCTCTCAAGGAGTGGGACGAGATCTACCGCACGGCGGGGGACGATTACGTGAGGGGCGTCGCCTGGAACCACGTGCACGACCTGACGATCGCGGTCGACCTCGCCGATCTGCGCGCGGCGCTGGATCTCTATCGCGCCCGCCAGGGGAAGGCGCCCCGCCGTCTCCAGGATCTGGCGGAGGCCGGCGCGATCGGGAAGGTGCCGCAGGATCCGGAGGGGCGCGATTACCTGTACGATCCGCGGTCCGGGGAGATCTCCTACCACGCGCTGCCGGTCGTCGCCCGCTAGGAGCCTTTCCGGATCTGGGGAGGGACCTGCCATGCCGCCGGCTCTCGTCGTCATCCTGGTCGCCGGGACCGGGCTCTCTGTCGGGTCGTTCCTGAACGTCTGCATCCACCGTCTGCCGCGGCATCTGTCGATCGTCACGCCGCGATCCGCCTGCCCGGCCTGCGCAGCGCCGATCGCCTGGCACGACAATCTCCCGGTCCTGAGCTACCTGCTGCTCGGGGGGCGCTGCCGCCGCTGCCGGGCGCCGATCTCTCTTCTCTATCCCCTGGTCGAGGCGGCGACGGCGATCCTCTTCCTGCTGATCCTGCACGCCCGCGGCGCCACGCCGCTCTTCATGCTCGAGGCCTATCTCGCGGCGGCGCTCGTGGCGCTGATCCTGATCGATGCGCGCCACCAGATCCTGCCGAACGCCATCACCCTGCCGGGGATCGCGGTCGGTCTCCTGACCAGCCCTCTGCGCGCCGGGCTCGACGAGACCGCCTCGGCATCGGGGCTGCGATCGCTGCGCGACGCGCTCTTCGCCGCCTCATGCGGCTTCGCCATCCCGTGGTGCATCAACGCCCTCTACCGGCTCTGGCAGGCGGGGCGCGGAGTCCCCGCGGCGGAGCGCGAGGACGGCATCGGGCGCGGTGACTTCAAGCTCCTGGCGATGATCGGCGCCTTCCTCGGGCTCGAGCTCCTCCTCTTCTGCCTGTTCGTGGGGGCGATCTCGGGGGCCGTCTTCGGAGTGCTGATGATGCGCTACGCCGGGTACGGCTGGAAATCGAAGCTGCCGTACGGCGTCTTCCTCGGTGCCGCCGCCATCCTGGCCCTGTTCGCCGGCGAGGCGTCGGTTCGTCTGTACCTGCGCCTCGTGGGGATCGCGACATGAGGCGGTCCCTCCTGACCAGCTACGAAGGTCAGATCAAGATCTTCCTGGTGCTCCTGGTCCTCTTCCTGGCCGTGGCGATCTACTTCGACTTTCATCTTCTGGTGATCGCGCGCGACGCCATCCGGGACGAAGCGGGCGCGCGTCTCTCCCTGGAGGCCGATCTGGTCCGCGCCGAGCTGGAGCGCGATCAGATGCTGCGGGGCCTGCACGCCGGGCCGGAGTCGGTGCCCTACATCCCGCCGACCTACCTCGATCGGATCGCCCGCCTGAAGGGAATGAATTCGGTCGAGATCCTCACCCCCGAGGGGCGGGTCCTCTCCTCCTCCGATCCCGAGCGCGTCGGCCGGGAGGACTCGCTTCTGGTCGATGGGGCCGGATCGACGCGCCGTCGGCTGCTCGCGGGGGAGAGGATGGTGGTCCCGATGGGCGGGCGGGGCGCGGATCGTGACGCCACGCTGACCGCCTACCGGAGGATCGAGGACAAGAGCCGGATCGTCGTCGCCTTCATCCGCGTGCAGGAGGATGTCCCGGTCCTGGCGGGCGTCGAGCTGAACCTCAAGATCATCGCCGCGTTGCAGGCCGGAGGTCTGGCCTTCGTGCTGGTCCTGGTGATCTTTTTCGCGCATTGGCTCCTGCAGCCGTACCGGCGCCTGCTGCGCGCGGCCGGTGAGGCGCCGGGGGCGCTTCCCGGGTTGGAGGGACCGGCGCCGGGCGACGAGCCGGACTACCTCGTGGCCGCCTTCCAGGGCGTGCTGGGCACCCTGCGCCGGCAGGAGCAGGAGCTGACCCGCCTGCGTCCCGGCGGCGGCGACGGCGCCGCGCTGCCCGGTGACCAGCTGATCGGCGGCATCACCAGCGCCGTCCTGGTCTTCGATCGTGAGGGACGCCTCACGACCCTCAACGCCTCCGCCGAGCGGCTGCTCGGCGTCACCCGTGCGACGGCGCTCGGCCGCCGGCACGGCGACCTCCTCGACGGCAACTGGAAGCTGATCGATCTCGTGGAACGGAGCCTCAGACGCGGCGAGAGCCATTCGCGCGAGGTGGTGCCGCTCGCCGGCTCATCCGGAAGGACGACGCATCTCGGGGCGATGGTCTCGCCGATCCGCGGCGCCGCGGTGGAGGGAGCGGCGCCGATCGACGGCGCCTTGTGCCTCCTGGCCGATCTGACCGAGATCCAGACGCTCCGGGAGCGGGTGGGTCTCAAGGAGAACCTGGCGGCGCTGGGAGAGATGTCGGCCGGTATCGCGCACCAGTTCCGCAACTCCCTGGCCGCCATCCAGGGGCTGGCGCGCCTGATCGCCCGGCAGCGCGCCCAGGGAGGCGACCCGCCGCCGGCCGGAGGCGAGAACGCCGAGGCGATCCTGCGGGAGGTGGATGGGATCGGCCAGGTGGTGGACGACTTCCTGCGCTATGCGCGCCCGATCAGCCTCAACCTCGCGGAGGTCGACCTCGCGGATCTGGTCCAGGACCTGGTGCGGGACTTCAGGAGCGACCCGCGCGCCTCCGGGGTCGAGATCACCGTCGAGGGGACCTTCCCGCGCCTGGTCGCCGACGAGGCGCTCCTGCGCCAGGCGCTGCAGAACCTCCTGGTCAACGCGGCGGAGTCGTTCGCCCTGCGCGCCGATCGCGGGCCGGATCCTCCCGGCGCTCCGGCGCCGCGGGTCGTCCTGCGCGGCGGGCCGCGCGCGGAGGCCGAGGGCGGAGCACGGATCGAGGTGATCGACAACGGCCCCGGGATCGCCGACTCGGACCTGCCGCGCATCTTCAAGCCGTTCTTCACCACCAAAGATCAGGGCACCGGCCTCGGACTGGCGCTGGTGCAGAAGACCGCCGTGGTGCACGACGGCCAGGTCGAGGTCGAAAGCCGCGCGGGACGGGGGACCATCTTCTCGCTCCTCCTGCCGGCGCGCCCCGGCGCCGCCTCATCCTCCGGTCCGACCTGATCCCGCCCGTCGCCGGCCGCGGCCAATGAGCGGCCCGCACCGTTACGTTTCGTAACGTGGGGAGAGGCGATCACCGTTCCGTCATCGACCTCCGTTCCCCCCGAGCCGCCGCAAGTCGCGTCCCCTCAGCCGATTGATCCAGGCTTCGCCCGCCGCCCGGGCCATGGCACATCGCTTGCTGATTCCGGAGGGCATGACGACCACCCGCTGGCCCCGAGAGAGGGATCGAGCCGCCGAGGGTTTTTCGCTCCCCGAGCTGCTTATCGTGATCGCCCTGATTGGCCTCTTCGTTCTTTTCGCCGGGCCGGCGATGAGCGAAGGGTTCAGGGCCTACAAGGTGCGGGCGACGGCCAACGACCTGACGACCAACCTCAGGGCGCTGCGCTACAACGCCGTGGCCAACCGCACGGTGCGGACCGTGACGATCAACAACCAGAGCAACGCCTCCCCCAACCAGTACACCTATCTGAACGTCAAGGGGGCGAGCGTCACCGTCCGCCTCGATACGGGCGTCAGCATCGAGACCACGAGCGACGCGAGCATCAACTTCAACATCAACGGCGGCACCGGCTCGACGACCAACAAGACGGTCAACGTCAGTGGCTACGTGACCACCGGCCGGAACGACCGTTACACGGTCACCGTCACGCCGAGCGGGACGGTGCAGTCCTCCTACACGGTGTTCTAGAGATGACGAGCCACAGGGAGCGCGACATGTTCGGGAACGACGGGAGACTCCGGGCCACGGAGGACAAGGGGTTCAGCCTGGTCGAGGTGATCATCGCCATCGGCATCCTGGCCGGTGTCCTGATCTCGATCGGCTCGATGTTCATGCTGGGCGGCCGGCAGGTGAAGACCGGCAAGACGATGACCGAGGCGACGACGCTCTGCCACGACATCATGGAGACCTACGACCAGCAGTCGTTCACGGGGCTCTACCAGGGGCTCGGCGCGGCCGACACCGACACCTCCAGGGAGGTCTTCAGCAACATCACCGGCAGCCCGATCGTCTCCTGGCAGCCGGAGATCAGCCGCAAGCTCGAGGGGGGCTGGGCGTCGGTGAAGATCCTGCCGGTCGGCTCGGCCTCGCCGCTGCGGTTCAACACCGCCGCCGGCATAAGGCTCACGGCCAAGGTGGTCTGGAACGAGCTGGGCCGCCAGCAGACGGTGCAGATATCGACGGTGCGGTTCTGAGGGAGGAGATGTGAAGCCGCCGGCACACGGCGGCGGAACGGAGGCCAGCGTGCT
>DASTNM010000588.1:0-2656 GCA_035762745.1 Candidatus Polarisedimenticolia bacterium | reverse complement strand
AAAACGATCGTCTTCTTTCCCGAGGCGGCCTTCGGACCGGCGCTCAACTGCGTCGGGATCGCGCAGGCCTGCCGCGATCTGGGGCACCGCGCGGTCTTCGTCGCCGACCGCTCGTTCGGCGGCGTATTCGCGAAATACGGCTTCGAGGAACGCCTCGTCGACATGTCCGAGCCGATGGACGCCGCGAAGGCGAGCCAGTTCTGGAAGGACTTCATCGCCGCGCACCTGCCGCACTTCCGCCTGTCGCCGATCGAACAGCTTTCGACCTACGTGGTGCCGGTCTGGGAGGCGGTCGTCGACAGCGCCGTCTACGTCGAGCCGGGGCTGTCCAGGGCGCTGGCCGAAATCGGTCCCGACCTGATCTGCGTCGACAACATCATCCTGTTCCCGGCCGTCAAGCGGGCCGGCTGCCCGTGGATCCGGATCATCTCGTGCAGCGAGAACGAGATCACCGACCCGGACATCCCGCCGCACCTGTCGGGGTGCGGCGAGAACGATCGCGCCTGTCACCGGGCGTTCCAGGCGGAGTTCGACCGGCTCATCCGTCCCTGCCACGAGCGCTACAACCGATTCCTGGCCTCGGTCGACCACCCACCGTACCCGCTCGGGGAGTTTTTCGAGACCTCGCCCCATCTCAACCTGCTCCTCTACCCGAAGCCCCTCGCCTTCCGCCGGCGGGTCCCGCTCGACCCCGTCAGGTTCCAGTACCTGGAGGGATGCGTGCGCGACGAGGGGTCCTACGAGGTGCCGCGCTTCGAGCGGAACAACGACACACCGCTCCTCTACGTCAGCTACGGCAGCCTCGGGGCGGCCGACATCGACCTCTACCGACGGCAGATCAATCTTCTGGGGCGCCTCCCCTACCGGGTCCTGATGAACGTGGGCGACTATGTGGAGTCCTACGCCGACCTGCCCGGGAACGTGCAGATCTCGTCCTTCTTCCCGCAGCCGGCGCTCCTGCCGCACTGCGACCTGGTGGTGCACCACGGCGGGAACAACACCTTCAACGAGGCTCTCTACTTCGGGAAGCCGTCGCTCATCATGCCGTTCTGCTGGGACGGACTCGACAACGCCACGCGCATCCAGGAGACCGGGTACGGCGCGTGCCTGCCACGGTACGACTGGACGGACGAGCGGCTCGCCACGACCATCGAGCGGCTGCTTCATGATCGCGGCATGCACGAACGGCTGCGGCGGGTGAGCGCTCACATGCGCTCGGCCGACGGGCGCCGCAAGGCGGGCGGACTCATCGACGCGCTCCTGGCCGGACGGCCGAAGGAGAGGTTGTGACCCCGAAGGATCGGCCCCTGGTGAAGATGATCCGCGATGCCTCGGGCGCCCGCGACCTCACGGAGTGGGGTCCGATCGCGACGCCGCTTCAGGGGATTTCCCGTACCCGTGGGATCCTGCTGCATCGCGCGGAGGGAGGGGTCCCGGAGGCCGGTCTGTGGGAATGCACTCCGGGGACCTGGGCCTGCCATGTCACGCGCGACGAGTTCTGCCACTTCCTGGCGGGACGCTGCGTCTACACCGACGAAGCGGGCGGGCGCACCGAGATCGCCGGGGGCGACACCGCCTTCTTCCCGGCCGGTTGGAAGGGAACCTGCGAGGTGTTTGCGACCGTCCGCAAGGTGTACATGATCGGTTGAGCCCGGGTCCCGGCGACTCAGCCCGCCGTTATCCGTGGCCGAGATTTCCCGCGGTACGCCGGATGTGCGCCAGGACCGATGCGACGTCGCGCGGCGTCGTCAGATAATTGAAGACGCCGAATCTGAACCAGACCGCGCCGTCGAGCACGATGTTCGGGAACCAGGCGAATCCCCGCCGCTCGATCGCCTGCTGGATCGCCACCTGGACATGGTTCAGGCGCGATCGGGCCGCCGGCCTCGCACGCTCGCCCGGCTCGAGCCGCCGGGCCCACGCCGGCAGGTAGCGGAAACAGACGCTCGCCAGCTCGACCGCCGAAGAGAACGGCTCGAAGCAATCCTGCCGGCGGACTCTCTGCTCCAGGTCGAAGGCCACCTCCATCGTGCGGTCGACGAGATCGCCGAGCCCGCGACGCCCGATCGTCTTGAGGGTGAACCAGAGCTTGAGTCCACGGAACGGACGCGACCCCTCCAACGAGTAGTGGTAGAAGTCGAGCCGCTCCGGCTCCTGCTCCAGTGCCTTCTTGAGGTAGTCCGGCTCGGTCCTGAAGCTGGCGTTGAGGGCCCGGCCATCGCGCGCGAACAGGCCGCCGAGGCTGAACGGCTGGAAGAGCCACTTGTGCGGGTCGATGGTCACGGTGTCGGCCTGGCGCAGGCCGCGCAGCCGATCGGAGTAGCGGTTCGAGAACAGGAGCGCCCCGCCGTAGGCGGCATCGACGTGCAGGTGGATGCCGCGCGCTCGGGCCAGCCGCCCAATGGCCGGAAGGGGATCGATGTTGCCGGTGTTGGTGGTCCCGGCGGTCGCGACGATCGCCATCGGCCGGAATCTCCGCTTCAGGTCGCGGTCGATCGCCGCCGCCAGGAGGTCCGGGCGCATCTTCATGTCTCGATCGCTGCGGACACGCACCAGGGTTTCCTCGCCCAGTCCCAGAAGATCGAGCGCGCGCGCGATCGAGAAGTGCGCCTGGTCGGAGGCATAGATCCGCAGGCGATCCGCGCCACGCATGCCG
>DASTNM010000587.1:0-4079 GCA_035762745.1 Candidatus Polarisedimenticolia bacterium | reverse complement strand
CGGCACGGGACACTACGCGCGCCTCACCGACCGGGCGCCCGGGGTCCGGCGTGTCGCCCTGGCGCCGCTCCAGGCGGAGCAGTTCGATCTGTTCGAGGAGACCCCGGACTAGTTCGAAGCCGCCGCCTCGCCGTCGAGCCGGACCAGGCGCGGCGCCCCCAGCCCGAGCGAGTCGAGCGGCGACGCGAGATCCTGCGCCTTCCCAACCACCAGGATGAGAAGATGCTCCGGGTCGATGTGCCGCCGGGCGGCCACGAAGACCTGCGCCCGCGTCACCCTGCCCAGGTTGTCGCGGTAGGTCATCAGGTAGTCGGGGGGGTAGCCATAGCGGTCGTAGTAAAGGTAGGCCCGCATGTAGGGAACCGTCCCGTCCAGCGAGAAGACGAACGAGTTGATGCTGGCCTCCTGCGCCTCGCGCACCTCCTCCTCGGTCGGCCCGTCCTGCCGGAGACGCCGCAGGATGTCGCGGATCAGCTGGATCGCCTCGACCGTCGAGGCGGCCCGGGTGCGGCAGCTCACCTCGAAGAGCCCCCGGTCGGAGTCCATCCCGACCCCGCCGCCGACCGAGTAGGCGAGGCCCCGCGTCGATCGGACCTCGCGCACCAGGCGCGAGGTGAAGCCCCCCTCGCCCAGGATGAAGTTCAGGATCTTGAGCGGGAACTTGTCGGGGTCGAAGCGGTTCACTCCCAGGTGGCCGATCTCGAAGGTCGACTGGCTCACCGGCCGCTCGATCAGGTGCACCCCGACCGGCACGGCGTCCTTGACCTTGCCGATCGGCGGCGGGGTCACCTTGGCGCGCGGCCACGAGCCGAAGGTGCTCTTCAAGAGAGATTTCATCGCCTCCGGCTCGAAATCGCCCGCCACCCCCAGCACCATGTTGTTCGCGTGCAGGTAGCGCCGGTGGAAGTCGACCAGATCGTCGCGCGTGATGCGGCCGATCGAGGCGGCGTCCGGCAGGCGGGCCCAGGGGCTCCGGGCGCCGTACGCCAGCAGGCGGAAGTTCAGCTCCGCGACATCTCCCGGATCGTCCCAGCGGCGCCTGATCTCCTCGACGACTCGCGCCCGCTCGACCTCGAGGCGGGCCGGGTCGAAGCGCGGGGCTCGCAGCATGCCGGCGAACAGCCGGAGCGCCTCGGGGAACTTCTCCTTGAGCGCCGAGAGCGTGCCGCCCAGGTTGTCGCGATCGGGCGCGAAACCCAGCCGCGCCGGCAGGAAGTCGACCGCCTCGTCGACCTGATCGGGGCTCATGTCGGCCGTGCCGCCGGCGCGCATCAGGGCCGCCGTCAGATCGGCCAGTCCCTCCTTCCCGGGCGGGTCGTCGATCGAGCCCGCGGCGAGGTCGAACGCCAGGTCGATGAGCGGGAGCTCGTGGTCCACGAACAGATAGATCACCAGCCCGTTCGACAGCATCAGCCTCTCGGGTTTCGGGAAGGAGATGGTGAGCGGTGGGTAGGTGAGGGCGCGGGGATCGGCGGGGGGCGCCACCGCGGCGGTCGCCTGGGCGGGCGGCGCCGCGGCGTCCCCGGGCCCGGCCGTCTGCGCGCGGACCGGGAGCGTCACGAGCGCCAGCAGGAGGAGCGACGTCGCTCCTGCCCGCCTCACGGCTTCACCAGCGAGGCGATGGTGCGGTTGGCCGGCGTGAAGGTGCGGCGCGCCACCTCCTGGACGCGCTCGGCGCCGACCGCGCGCACCGCCGCGTAGTAGTCGTTCAGACGGCGCCAGTCGCCCTCCAGGATCTCGAAGAAGGTGAGCTGGGACGCGAGCCCCTGGTTGCTGCGCAGCGGGTACAGCAGAGCGGCCTCGACCTGGTTGCGGATCTTCTGGATCTCCCGCTCGCCGGCCGGCTCCTCGGCGAGGCGCCGCAGCTCCTTCAGGAGCCCCGCCTCGATCTCGGAGGCGGTGTGCGGGGCGCGCGGCTCGCCGCCGATGACGAACAGGTTCGGATAGCGCTGGCCGGGGGCCTCGAACGAGAAGACGTCCGAGGCGACCTGGGTGTCCAGCACCAGGGCCTTGAAGAGGCGCGACGTGCGCCCGGAGGTCAGGAGCGAGTCGATCACCTCGAAGACCGGGGCATCGGGGTCGGGCCAGCAGGGCTTGTGGAAGGCGATCATCAACTGGGGCTCGGCGTCGAACACCACGTTGACGCGGCGCTCGCCCGTCTGGGGCGGCTCGACCGTCACCACCGGCGGCGGCGCGGGGCCGGCCTTGAGGCCGCCGAAGTAGCGGCGGACCAGGCGCTCCGCCGCCACCGGATCGACGTCGCCGACCAGGGCGCCGACGGCGTTCCCGGGCACGTAGTAGGTGTCGTGGAAGGCGGCCGCCTGGGGCCGGGTCAGGCGCTCGAGGTCGGACATCCAGCCGGAGGTCGACACGCGATAGGGATGCGCCGCGAAGGCGGTGTTCAGGAGCGCCTCGTACAGCTTTCCCTGCGGCTGGTTGTCGACGCGGAAGCGGCGCTCCTCCATCACCACGTCGCGCTCGGCGTAGAACTCGCGCAGCACCGGGTCCCGGAGCCGCGCCGACTCCAGCAGGCACCAGAGCTCCAGGCGGTTGGCCGGCAGGCTGACGACGTACGAGGTCAGGTCCTCGCCGGTGGAGGCGTTCATCCCCTCGGCCCCGTTGCGCGTCAGGATCTGGACCAGCTCGTCCTTGACCAGCAGGTCCTGGTGCTTCTTCTTGAGCGACTCGAGACTGCCGCGCAGTGTCTCGAGACGGGCCGCATCGGCCGCGACGCCGCGGTCGAGCTCACGGTGCAGGTCGCGCACCACGACGTCCATGGCGTCCAGGATCTCGGCCTCGCGCGCCGCATCGCGCGTGCCGATCGTCGACGTCCCCTTGAACGCCATGTGCTCGAACATGTGCGCCAGGCCGGTTGCGCCGGCGCGGTCGTCGACCCCGCCCACCTTGAAGCGCAGGTTGGCGGAGAAGACCGGCGCGGTCCCGCGGCGCAGGACGAGAAAACGCATGCCGTTGTCGAGGGTGATGCGGGCCACGCGCCCCTCGAGGGCCGCCTGGGCCCGGGCGGGGGAAGGCAGGAGGGCGAGGACGACGAGCGCCCCGAGGAACGGGGCGCACAGGACGGGGCGGCCGGGGCGTAGCGCTCGGGGGCGCCCGATCACGGCGCTCCTGTGACGGCCGCCAGGCGCATGACGAGCGACGGATCAACCTTGAGCCGGTTGTCGACCCGGGTGACCCCCGCGGCCAGCGACACCATGACGGCCGCCTGCTGCCGGGCCATGAAAAAGGGGACGCGGCCGCTCAGGGTGACGACACCGTCCCGGACCTTCACCAGGATCTCGCCTGAGAACTGGTACTGCCGCCAGTCGCCCAGGTAGGCGACGATCGACTTCTGCAGCGAGGCGTCGTCGTTCCCCGCCGGGGCGTCGGCGGGCTTCAGATGGTTCGACACCCGTGTCACGCCCAGGACCCGGCCGGCGATCTCCTCCGCCTTGACGCGCGCCCCGAAGTCGTGCACCGCCCCCTCGATCGTCGCCACGCCGTCGCTGACGGTCACCGCCTGGAGCTTGAGCCCCAGGGCCCCCGCGGCCTCCGTGAGCCCGGCGGCCACCGCCTGCCGCAGCGCCTCGTCTCTCAGGTCGGCGTGCGGCACGGTCATCTCGTCGGTCACGTTGATGATGCCGCGCAGGAACGCCGCCGACTGCAGGGCGCGCATCTTGAGGGCGCAGCTCTTGATCGGACCGGAGAAGACCGCGCCGCCGTTCACCAGGATCACGGTGAACTTCTCCTGCCCCAGGTCGGGATCGCGGCTGAATCCCTGGATGAGCTTCTCGCGCAGAGCGTAGTCGCCCGGTCCGGCGATGTTCCGCCGCACGCCGGGCGGCGGCGACGGGGGTCCGGCGGGGTCGCCACCCGCGCGGGCGGGCCAGGGGCGGCCTGCGGCCGCGGCGGCGAGGAGAGCCAGGATCACGAAGCGACGAGTCTTCGTCATATGGGGAGGTATTGTGGCACAGCCCGGTCACGGGGCCAAGGGTCTCACCGGGACTGTGCCTGGCGAGCCGCCTCGACCAGCGCCGCGACCTCGTCGAGGTGCGCCGCGTCCGTCGCCTCCGGCCGCGTCA
>DASTNM010000586.1:0-2984 GCA_035762745.1 Candidatus Polarisedimenticolia bacterium | reverse complement strand
CTCGCCGTGCACAGCGCCGCGCGGCGCTGCTCCTGGAACTCCGGACGCGACAGGACCCGCTCCATGGCCCATGGGAGGAAGCGGGTGCGGTACAGACCCATAGATCCGAGACTAGCACAGCGATCCGCCCGCGCGGGAGTGATCTAAGATGAATGGTGGCTTTCACGTCAGGGCCGCGCGCCGGTCCCGTTCGCAGGGAGGTCCCGATGTCCGAACCGAAGGCGATCGCCAGGACGATCGACGAGGTCGTTCCGGGGTTGTTCCATTACCAGGTCCACGACGAGAGGATCGATCACATCAGCGACGGGTACGCGGTCGTGGACAAAGGCCGTGTCATCCTGATCGATCCGCTGCCGATCGACGGCGCGACTCTGGCGCGTCTCGGCGCGATTGGGGATATCGTCGTGGCCTCCGCCTCGCACCAGCGATCGGCCTGGAGCTACCGCCGGCAAACGAACGCCAGCGTGCACGCGCCACAGGGGGCGCAGGGGCTGGACGAGCCTCCCGACGCCACGTTCCGGGGTGGCGACCGCCTTCCGGGCGGGCTGCGGGCGATGCACGCGCCCGGACCCAAAGGGCCGCACTACGTCCTGCACCTCGATCGGGGACCCGGTGTCGTGCTGTGCACCGATCTTCTTTTGCACGACCCGGGAAAAGAGATCGCCTTCCTGAGGGACAAGTACTTGCAGGATCCGAAGCAGGCCCGCGAGAGCGCGCGGGCGCTGCTCGGCCTGAAGTTCGAGGTGATCTGCTTCGGCCACGGGGCGCCGATCCTGAAGGGGGGCCGGAAGGCGGTCGAGGATCTCCTGCAGCGGGACGCGAACCAGGGAGCGAAGTAGCCCACGGCGCCGGGCCGCTCGCCCCGGGCGGGTCAGTCCCAGGCCGGGGTGGCGCCCTCGAGGAGGCGGGGGATCTCGCGCGCCCGGAACTGCAGGCCGACGTAGAAGGGACCGAACTCGGCGTACTCGGCGCTCGCCTCGTCGAAGCGCATCTCGTAGATCAGCTTCTTGAAGACCAGGGGGTCGTCGGCGAACAGATCGACGCCCCACTCCCAGTCGTCGAGGCCAATCGACCCCGAGATGATCTGAGTCACCTGTCCCGAGTAGGCCCGACCGATGAAACCATGTTCGCGCATCATGACGGCGCGCTTCTCGAAGGGGACCATGTACCAGTTCTTCTCCTCGCCGCGTCTCTTGTTCATCGGATAGAAGCAGACGTGACGGCGCCGCGGGATCTCGCAGAACAGACGGCCGGCCACGCGCTCGCGCTGCCGCCCGATCTCCTCGTCGAAGGCGCGCTCGAACTCCTCGCTGCCGGTCTTGAGACCCTGCGTCGCCAGATCCTGGTGAATCTTGCCGGTCATCTCGTACATCCCCAGCTCGACGATCGACACGTAGGAGGTC
The DNA here is from genome assembly GCA_035762745.1 of Candidatus Polarisedimenticolia bacterium. GTDB lineage: Bacteria > Acidobacteriota > Polarisedimenticolia > Gp22-AA2 > Gp22-AA2 > DASTNM01. Next base: position 1,581 of record DASTNM010000586.1, on the reverse strand, counting down.
GTCGGAACGAGATGGTCGAAGAGCTCCGAGCGGGCGAGCTGCAGCTCGGCCTGGCTCAGGTCCTCGAAGCTTCTCCGGAAGTGGATCAGCATCAGGTCGCCCTTGTGTCCCAGCAGGCTGACCAGGGCGCTCGCGCCGTCCTGGCGCGCCTCCATGGCGCCGAGCAGGGCGGCCGCCTCCTCGGCGATCGACCGGCGGCGGGAAGCCTCCAGGGCCTTCCAGGTCTCCCAGCGGACCCGGAACATCTGGTGCAGCAGGCTCCAGCCCTCGAGCGTCTCGGGAACCTGGGGGTTGTGCATCGCGCCGACTCCTTCGGAAGCGACCGGTGGGCGTGCGCCCCGGCCGGGCACCTAGTCTAACAGTTTCCACCGGGCGGCGTCGCGTGCCACCCCGCGAGGTTCGAACCGTGGCGATTCGCGGCTTCATCCTGCACCCGACCTACCGCATCGAGGCGGGCCGGGCCGTGGTTCACCTCTACGGCCGCCTCGAGTCGGGAGAGTCGTTCCTGGTGCGCGACACCCGCCTCGTCCCCCACTTCTTCATCCGCGCCGTGGACTCCGAAGCGGCGCGGGCCCACGGCGCCGCGCGCCAGTCCCCGATCGATCTGCGGACGATGCGCGGCGAGCCGGTGGTGCGGGTCGAGGTCACCGCCCCGCCCGATGCACCGCCGGTCCGCGACGCTCTGAGGGGGCGCGGCATCCCGACCTACGAGGCCGACGTGCGCTTCGCCACCCGTTACCTGATCGACCACGGCCTGCGCGGCACGGTGTCCATCGAAGGCGTTGCCGGCGGCCACACGGCGTCCGGTGGCGGGGACCCGGCGCGCGCCCCGATCGGTGTGATGCGCGTCTTCGAGAACCCCGATCTGTCCGAGGCAGCCTGGGAGCCGGGGCCGCGCGACCTCCGCGTGCTGTCGCTCGACCTGGAGACCGACCCGCGCGGGGAGCGGGTCTTCTCCGCGGCCCTCTCGGGTGACGGGGTGGACGAGGTGCTCCTCGCCCTTCCCGAGGGGAGGGTCGTCACCGCCTTGAGCGGCGCTCCGGTCGAGGGGCGCGTGGTCGCCTGCGGCGACGAGAAGGATCTGCTGCGCCGTCTTTTCGCACGCCTGCGGGAGATCGACTTCGACATACTGACCGGCTGGAACGTGATCGATTTCGACCTCGATGTCCTGGTCGCCGCCGCCCGGCGGCTGGGGCTGCCATTCGAGATCGGCCGCGCTCCGGGAGCCGTGCGGGTGGTCCGGGACACCTCCTTCTGGGGCCGCTCGCGCGCCGAGATCACCGGCCGTGTGGTGCTCGACGGCATCGATCTCCTGAAGAGCGCCTTCGTGAAGCTTCAGGACTATCGTCTGGAGACCGCGGCGCGGGAGATCGTGGGCGAGGGGAAGGTCGACCTCGACGAGCGCGGCGCCGCCGCCCCGGAGGGCGGGGCATCCGGGCCGGGCAGGGCCGAGGCGATCGAGCGGGCGTTTCGCCTCGATCTGCCGCGCTTCGTCCGCTACAACCTGGCCGACGCCCGTCTGGTCCTGAAGATCCTCGAGAAGGCCCGGCTCCTGGAGCTCGCGGTGCGGCGGTCGCTCCT
>DASTNM010000585.1:0-12534 GCA_035762745.1 Candidatus Polarisedimenticolia bacterium | reverse complement strand
GAGGTGCTGGGCCGGCCCGACGATCCGGGGATGGACCTCAGGACGATCGTCCGCAAGTACGACCTGCGCGAGAAATTTCCGCCGGAGGTCCTGGCGCAGGCCGAGGCGATCCCGGCGCAGGTGCCGGAGAGCGCCCTCCGGGGTCGGGAGGATTTCCGCGCCGTGCCGATCGTCACCATCGACGGCGAGACGGCGATGGACTTCGACGATGCCGTGCGCGTGCAGCGCAACGGCGACGGCACCTACGAGCTGCAAGTGCACATCGCCGACGTCGCCCACTACGTGCCCGCCTCGAGCCCGCTCGACGCCGAGGCCTACGAGCGGGGGACGAGCGTCTACTTCCCCGGGACCGCCATCCCGATGCTGCCGCACGCGCTCTCCAACGGCATCTGCTCGCTCAACCCGGGCGTCGACCGCCTGGTGCAATCCTGCCTGATGACCATCGACCGGCACGGCCGCGTGGTCTCGTACCGCTTCGCCGACGGCGTCATCCGGAGCGCCGCGCGCATGACCTACACCAACGTCGCGAAGATCCTGGTCGACCGCGATCAGGAGATGAGCGAGCGCTACCGGGACCTGGTGCCGATGTTCCGGCTGATGGAGGAGCTGTGCGGCGTCCTGAACACGAGGCGCCGCGGCCGGGGGAGCATCGACTTCGATCTGCCGGAGCCCGAGGTGATCCTGGCGGTGACCGGTGAGATGACCGGCATCGTGGCGCTGGAGCGCAACGTGGCGCACCGGTTGATCGAGGAGTTCATGCTGGCCGCCAACGAGACGGTCGCCTCGCACCTCTTCAAGGCCCGCGTCCCCTCCCTGTACCGCATCCACGAGAAGCCCGACCCGAAGAAGCTGGAGGAGTTCCACGCGGTGGCGCAGGCCTTCGGCTACCGTCTGCCGGGCCCCTATACCTCCATCGAGCCGGCGGCCTTCCAGGCGATCGTCGAGATGGCGAAGGGGAAGCCCGAGGAGCGCTTCCTGTCGCGCCTCATGCTGCGCTCGATGAAGCAGGCGCGCTACAGCGAGAAGCGCGACATCCATTTCGGCCTGGCGACCTCGTGCTACACCCACTTCACCTCGCCGATCCGACGCTACCCCGACCTGGTCGTGCACCGCCTGCTGCGCCGCCAGCGGACGGGCGGGCCTTTCCTCGACAAGGAGCGCGGGGCTCTCGAGGAGTTCCTCCCCGAGGCGGCCCTGCGCTCGTCACGCACCGAGAGGACCGCCGACGCCGCCGAGAACGAGCTGGTCGAGTGGAAGAAGATGGCCTTCATGTCCGAGCGGCTGGGGGAGGAGTTCGACGGCTTCATCATGTCGATCCACCCGTTCGGCTTCGTCGTCGAGCTGCGGGAGTTCTACGTCGACGGGCTGATCGCGATCGAGTCGCTCCACGATGACCGCTACCGCTTCATCGAGCGGAAGCAGATCCTGAAGGGGGACCGCCACGGCCGGGTCTTCAAGCTGGGTGACCGGGTGCGCGTGCGCGTCGACCGGGTGAACCAGTTCCTGCTGCGGCTGGACTTCTCGCTGGTCGAGCCGCGGCTTGGCCCCGGCACGGCCGCGCGCCGCCGCGACGGCGGCGGGCGGAGGCCGGGCCGCGAGGAGACGAAGCGCCCCCGCCGGCGACGCGATCGACGGTGAGGCCCGGCTACGAATTCTTCGAGCACACCGCCGACATCGGCGTCGTGGCGCGCGGCGTGACGCTGCCGCGGCTGTTCGAGAACGCCGCCCGGGCCCTCTCCGATCTGATCTGTGACCGGCGCCTGGTGCGGCCGCGCCGCCGCGTGCGGATCGCGGTCGAGGGCTCGGGGCTCGAGGACCTGCTGGTCCGCTGGCTGTCGGAGCTGCTGTTCCGCCTCGAGACGCAGGGGATGCTCTTCTCGTCCTTCCGGGTCGAGCGTGTCGACCGCAGGCGCTTCAAGGTTCGCGCGGTCGCCTCCGGCGAGCCGCTCGACCGCGACCGACACCGGCTGCGCCGGGAGGTCAAGGCGATCACCTACCACCAGCTGCGCGTCGTGCGGGGGCGCAGCGCCTGGCGGGTCCGGATCGTCTTCGACGTATAATCTCCTTTCCGATGCCCGACTCCGCACCGATCGCGATCGAACGCCTCGACGACTGCCGCTACCGCATCCCGCGGCACGGCGCCATGAACGTCCCCGGTCTGGTCTTCGCCGACGATCGGCTGATCGAGTCGATCCGCGCGGACCAGGCGCTGCGCCAGGTGTGCAACGTCGCCTGCCTGCCGGGGATCGTCGGCGCCTCGCTCGCGATGCCCGACATCCACTGGGGGTACGGCTTCCCGATCGGCGGGGTGGCCGCCTTCGACCTCGACGCGGGGGTGATCTCCCCGGGGGGTGTCGGGTACGACATCAATTGAGGGGTCCGTCTGCTGCGCTCAGGTCTGAGCGCCCAGGACGCGCAGGGAAGGGTCAGAGATCTCGTCGAGGCGCTGTTCCGCAACATCCCCACCGGGGTCGGGTCCCACCGCAAGGACTTCAGGCTCGACGCGAAGAGCGAGAAGCGGCTGCTCGCCGAAGGGGCGGCCTGGGCGGTGAAGAACGGCTTCGGCGAGCCGCGCGACCTGCTGCACATCGAGGAGGGAGGACGTCTCGAGGGGGCCGTGCCGGAGGAGGTCTCGGAGCGCGCCCGGGAGCGGGGCCGCGCGCAGCTCGGCACCCTGGGCTCCGGAAACCACTTCGTCGAGGTGCAGCGCGTCGACGCGATCTACGACGAGGAGGCCGGGCGCGCCCTGGGGCTCGAGCCGGGCGCCCTGACCATCTCGATCCACACCGGCTCGCGCGGCCTCGGCTACCAGGTGTGCGACGACTCGTTGCAGGTCATGCTGAAGGCGGCGCGCCGCTACGCCATCGACCTTCCCGACCCGCAGCTCTGCTGCGCGCCGTTCCGCTCGGAGGAGGGGGCACGCTACCTGGGGGCGATGTACGCCGCGGCCAATTTCGCCTTCGGCAACCGGCAGCTCATCACCCACTTCGTGCGCCGGGCGTTCGAGGAGGTCTTCGGGAAAGGCCCGAAGGATCTCGGCATCGAGGTCGTCTACGACGTGTGCCACAACATCGCCAAGGTCGAGACGCATCGGGTGGACGGCCGGGAGCGCCGGCTGTGCGTGCATCGCAAGGGGGCGACGCGCGCCTTTCCTCCGGGCCATCCGCAGACGCCCGAGGCCTACCGCGCCATCGGCCAGCCGGTCCTGATCCCCGGCGACATGGGGCGCTACTCGTACGTCCTGGTCGGGACCGCGCGCGCCTACGAAGAGACGTTCGGTTCGACCTGCCACGGGGCGGGACGCCGGATGAGCCGCACCGCGGCGAAGAAAAGCGCCCGTGGCCGGTCGATCGCGCGCGAGATGGAGGACCGGGGGATCATCGTGCGCGCCGACGGCTACGCCACGCTGGCGGAGGAGATCCCCGAGGCCTACAAGGACGTTGCCGAGGTGGTCGACGTGGTGCACCGCGCCGGGATCTCGCGGCGCGTGGCGAGGCTCGTGCCGATCGGGGTGATCAAGGGGTGAGAGTGGAGCACGCCGGGACGATTCGGCGCGCCGGCTTCAGGCGTCGTGGCCGGCGACGCGGATCGCCCTGCGGGCGAGGCGCGTCCGGGACGCCGGGCGGGCGCGCCCCCCTTTGGGCTGCGCCGGCTGCAGCGCCGCCTCGAGGACGTCGTCCACCGTCTTCACGAAGCGGAAGGTCAGCGTCTTGCGCGCCTGCGGTGGGACGTCGACCAGGTCCTTCTCGTTCTCGGCCGGCAGGATCAACGTCTTGATCCCGGCCCGGCGCGCCGCCAGCACCTTCTCCTTGATCCCGCCGACCGGGAGCACCTTGCCACGCAGCGTGACCTCGCCGGTCATCGCCGTGTCGGGCCGGCAGGGACGCCCGGTCAGAAGCGACGCCAGCGCCGTCGCCATCGTCACCCCGGCCGACGGCCCGTCCTTCGGGATGGCGCCGGCCGGCACGTGCAGATGGATGTCGGAGCGGGCGAAGAAATTCGCCTCGATGCCGAGGCCCGCGGCGCGGCTGCGCACGTAGGACAGCGCCGCCAGGGCCGATTCGCGCATGACCTCGCCGAGCTGCCCCGTGATCGTCAGGCTCTTGCCCCCCGGCATCCGCGTCGCCTCGATGAACAGGATCTGGCCGCCGAACGGAGTCCAGGCGAGGCCGATCGCCACGCCGGGGGCGCTGGTTCTCTCGGCGGCCTCGGCGCTGAAGCGCTCCGGCCCGAGGAAGGCCGCCAGGTCGTCGACGCCGATGGTCTGTCGGGCGGTCTTCCCCTCGGCCCGGCGGCGGGCCACCTTGCGGCAGATCTTGGCGATCTCGCGCTCGAGGTTCCTCAGCCCCGCCTCCAGGGTGTAGCGCGAGATGATGCGCAGCAGGGCCGCGTCCTCGAACGTCAGGTCGCCCGCCTTGAGACCGTTCTCGGCGCACTGCCGCGGGATCAGGTGCTTGTGGGCGATGACGAGCTTCTCCTCCTCGGTGTACCCCGGCAGCTCCAGAACCTCCATCCGATCCCGCAGCGGCGGCGGGATGGAATCCAGGACGTTCGCGGTGGTGATGAACATCACCCGTGACAGATCGAACGGCAGGTCGAGGTAGTGATCGGTGAAACTGTTGTTCTGCTCCGGGTCGAGCACCTCGAGCAGGGCCGAGGACGGGTCGCCGCGGAAATCGGCCCCGAGTTTGTCGACCTCGTCGAGCATGAAGACCGGATTGCACGTGCCGCACTTGCGCAGACCTTCGATGATCCGGCCCGGCAGGGATCCGACGTAGGTGCGCCGGTGGCCTCGGATCTCCGCCTCGTCGTGCACTCCGCCCAGAGACAGCCGGTGGAAGCGCCGTCCCATGGCGCGGGCGATCGATCGGCCGAGCGATGTCTTGCCGGTCCCCGGCGGACCGACGAAGCAGAGGATGGGTCCCTTGGAATCGCCCTTCAGCTGGCGCACCGCCAGAAACTCGAGGATGCGATCCTTGACCTTCTCCAGATCGTGGTGGTCCTCGTCGAGCACCCGGCGCGACTGCCCCAGGTCGAGGGTGTCGGGAGTCTGCCTGGTCCACGGCAGCGCCAGCAGCCAGTCGAGGTAGGTCCTCGCCACGACGAACTCGGCGGCGGCGGGGGACATGGTGCGCAGGCGCTTGACCTCGCGGTCGGCCGCCTCCCGGACCACCGGCGGCAAGCCCGCCTTCTCGACCGCCTCCTGCAGCCTCTGGACCTCCGCCTCGGCGTCGTCGCCGGCGCCCAGCTCCTTCTGGATCGCCTTGAGCTGCTGCCGCAGGACGAACTCCCTCTGCCCCTTCTCCATCTCGTCCTGGACCTGCTGCTGGATCTTCGAGCCCAGCTCCAGCACCTCGATGTCACGGCTGATCTGCCGGGTCAGCTTCGTGAGGCGCTCGCGCACCGAAAGGGTCTCGAGGTACTCCTGCCGGAGGGCGGTGTCGCGCACCAGCAGGGCGGCCGCCAGGTCGGCGAGACGGCCCGGATCCGGGACATTGAGGAGCGCCACGCCCAGCTCGTCGGAAGCGATCGGCGTCAGCGACAGCATCTTCTGGATCTGGTTGAGCAGGTTCTTGGCCAGGGCCTCGACCTCGACCGTCTCCTCCATCTGCTCGCGCAGCACCTCGACGTCGGACACGAGGTACGGCTCGGTCTGCACCGCGCGGACCAGACGGATGCGCTCGAGCCCGGTCACCAGGACACGCAGCGTGCCATCCGGGAACTTCAGGAGCTTCTGAATGACGGCGGCGGTTCCGACCCGATGCAGGTCCGGATCGTGCGGGTCCTCGAGGGACGGGTTCTTCTGGGCCACGAGGCCGATGATCCGGTTCTTCAGCATGACGTCGTCGATCAGCCGGATCGATCCGGGGCGCCCGACCTCGAGCGGCACCGGGATGTGCGGATAGACGACGGTGTCCTTGAGCGGCAGGATCGGCAGCGTCGGCGGAATGGCCCTCACGGCCGCGGCGCCCGGGCCGCGGGCCTCGGTCTCACCCGCCTCCTTCCGGGAGGGCGGCTCGTCCTGATCGCGCTCGGTCATGACGTCCTCCAGCCGCTGCTTCAGTCGTTCTCGATCGGCACGCTGCGGGCGGCCGAACGGCCGCGCGGGATCTCGATGCGCAGGAAACCGTTCTCGTAGGTGGCGGTGATGCGGTCGGGATCGCACTCCTGCGGCAGGGCCACGAGGCGCTCGAAGGAGCCGTAGGCGATCTCCATCTGGTGCCAGCGGACGCAACCGCCGGGCTGCGGCTCCTCGCGCACACCGGAGACGGCCAGGTAGAGCCCCTCGACCAGGATCTCGATGCGGTCGCGCTCGACGCCGGGGAGCTCCAGGGTCACGACGAGCCCGGACGCGGTCTCGTAGAGATCGGCGCGCGGCTCCCAGCCACGGGCCGAGCCGGGCGCCTCGAGGCCCAGGAGCAGGCGCTGCATGACGCGCTCCATGCGCCGGTGCATCTCGGAGGCTTCCTGCGCCGGCCGCTTGCCGATGCGGACCCTCGGCTCGGACATGGCGTCAGCGCGCTCGTCCGAGCGCCGAGACCTGGCGGGTCAGGCGCGACTTGTAGCGCGCGGCGGTGTTGCGGTGGAGAATCCCCTTGGTCAGCGAGCGGTCGATGAGCGACAAGGTGGGTGTCAGCGCCTTGCGCGCCCCTTCGGAATCCTTCTTCGAGACCAGCTCGCGCAGCTTCCTGATCTGCGTGCGCAGGCGGCTGCGCCGGGCGCGGTTGATCTCGTTGCGCCGGAGATTCTTGCGTATGTTCTTGACGGCCGACTTGATGCGTGCCACGACGACCTCCTGTGTGAGTGCGACTCAGCGTTCCTTCAGCCCCAGGCCGCGGAGTCTTTCGCGCGCCTGGCGCGCCTCCTCGGAGCGGGGGTAGGCGCTGACGACGTGCTGCAATTGGATGACCGCATCGGCGGTCCGATTCAACTCGAGCAGAGCAAGCCCCTTCTTCAAGTAGGCCGAAGGGGCCTTGTCACCGCCGGGGAACAACTGGATCACCTGGTCGAAGGCTGCGATCGCCTCCGGGAAATGCTGCTGGCTGAACTGCACCTCGCCGATCAGGTACTGCGCGTCGTCCGCCAGCGGACCGGACGGATCGAGCCGCAGGCATTCGCCCAGCTCGAGAAGGGCCGGCGCGAAGTTCCCCTTCGAGTAATCGAGGTACGCCTGACGGTACAACGCGTCGCTCGTCTGATCGGTGGCGGGGGGAGTGACCGGCGCCTGGGACCCGCCACCGGGGAGCGGACCGCCTGCCACCGGCGGCGCCGGCGGGGAGGCAGGAAGCGACTGGGCCAGCGTCTGCAGCGCCTCCCGCGTCGAGCGCAGCTCCTGGGCCAGCACCCCCAGGCGCCCCTCCGACTGCTCGACGCGCAGCGTCAGCGCCTGCAGATCGCGTTGCAGGGCGTCGAGACGCAGCCGCGTCTCGGTGACGTCAACGCCCGGCTGGGGCTCGGCGACCGCGGCGCGCGGACCGGCCGTCGCCCGGCTCACCTGGTCCGCCAGGGAGGCTTGCTCCTTGCGGATGTCCCGTATCTGCTCCTGCAGACTGTCGAGGTCGGACTGCACCTGGCCCCCGCCCGTCGTGGCGCAGGCGAAGGCCGTCACGGCCAGCGCCACCACCAGGATCAGGCGGATTCCTGCACGCCCCCCGCCTCCCTTCGTTCCGCTCACGCGCCTCCCGCGCACTCCGCCGCCACGCTCACTCGGCCAGGAAGAGGAACTCGTCACGCCGATTCTGGCTCCAGGCCTCCTCGTTGTGACCGGGATCGAGCGGCCGCTCCTTGCCGTAGCTGATGATGCCCAGGCGCTTCGCCGGGATCCCCTTGGACGTGAAATAGTCGCGCGCCGCGCGCGCCCGCTTCTCACCCAGGGCCAGGTTGTACTCCACGGTGCCGCGCTCGTCGCAATGTCCCTCGATGCGTATCTTGAACTGGGCATGCTGCTTGATCTGCGCCAGGTTGTCATCGAGCGCCCTCAAGGCGTCGGTGCGCAGGTCGTACTTGTCGAAGTCGAAGTGGATCCGCTTCAGGACGCCCTGGGCGTTGAGCTTCTCGGCCTGCGAAGCGGCCGATTCGGAGACGCTCTCCACCTGGGGCGCCGCCTCCTTGAACCCGGTCGTCTCCTCCACCTTCTCCGCCGCCTTGGGCGTCGACTCGAAGCTCGGGGGCGCCGAAACCGGAGGCTCCACCGTGGGGGTGCTCTTGCACGCCACAATCCATCCGCAGGCGGCCAGGACGAGTGCCGCCACGAGCAGCGAGCGCCGGGGGCCGTGAACCATCGCGTCACCTCCTCGATTCATGGGGAAAGAACCTTTCGTAACTCTGTCGCGACACGGGGATTATAGCACGCGGTCTGGAGCGCTCAGCGCGACCAGGAAGGGGAGTAGCTGTTGCCGCCGTGCGTCAGACGGTGCACGCGCGCGCCGTCGGCGATCCCGTCGGCGTCCATCGTGTAGACGTCGAAGTTCCCCGAGCGGTTGGAGGCGAAGACGAGGTGGCGGCCGTCGGGCGACCAGCGCGGCCATTCGTTGATGTTCGTGTCGCGCGTCAACTGCCTGAGCTCTCCCGTGCCGAGATTCTTGACGTAGATGTCGAAGCCCCCCGGCTGGCGCGCCGTGAAGGCGATCCGGTCGCCGAGGGGCGACCAGGAGGCGGCGTCGCAGTAGGAGACATCGAAGGTGAGGCGCCGGACGTTGGCTCCTTCCGCGTCCATCAGGTAGATCTGCGGCGTGCCGGTGCGGTCGGAGGTGAAGGCGATCTCGCGGCCGCTCGGGGCCCAGGACGGCGAGGTGTCGATCGCGTCGTTGCGGGTCAGGCGCGTCAGGGTGCCGTCCGCCACCCGCAGGGTGTAGATCTCGGCGTTGCCGTCGCGCGAGCTGGAGAAGGCCAGGAGGCGCCCGTCGGGCGACCAGGCCGGCGCGCTGTTCAGCTCCTCCCCCTGCGGGAACGCCCGGCGCAGCTCCCCGGCGCTGTTCATGAGCATCAGCTCGGGGCCGCCGCCGCGGTAGGAGACGAAGGCGATCTCGCGACCGTCGGGCGACCAGGCGGGCGACAGGTTGATCGTGCCGTTCGCGGTGATCCGCTTGGCGCGCGCTCCGTCGTAGTCCATGATGAAGATCTCTTTCGCCTTGCCGATCTGCGACACGTAGGCGATGCGGCTCTGGGCGATCCCCTGCTGGTTCGACTGCGAGACGATCTCGTCGCTGAGACGATGCGCGAGCAGCCGCGTCAGGTCCTCCTCGCCGCGGTAGCGCTTCCCGAGCGTCATCTTCTGGCTCGTGGTGTCGTACAGCTTTCCCTCGAAGACGACGATCGGCGGCTCGAGGCTCACCTTGCCGAGGAGCAGCGACTCCGCGCCGACGCCCAGCCACTCCTTGTAAGCGACCCGGCGATCGCCCGCGTCGTGCACCAGCTTGTAGTACTCCTCCGGCACCAGGGCGAAGTAGCCGGAAAAGTCGAGGTCGTCGCGCAGCACGTCGTGGATCGTGCGGGCGATCTCCGTGAGGTGCGCGTCGCCGCCCGGGGGCGGGAACTCGGGGATCGCGATCGGGATCCTGGGGCGGGCCGTGCCGACGATGCGGATGATCGGCTCGGACGGGGCCGCCGGGGATGCGGGTGTGCCGGCGGCCGCAGGCGGCTCCTGGAGGCCGGCCGCCCCGGGGCGCCCCAGCGTCACCGTCCCCAGCGCCAGGGCGCCGAGAAGCCGGGCCGTCGCGACCCCTCTCACGCCGTCACGCTCCACCCGGGCCGGGCCCGGCCGTTTTTTGCTCCAGCACGACCTCGAAGGTGAAGGTCCGCGCCTCGACCCCGAGCTGGGACGGGAAGGGAGGAAACGGCTGCGCGTCCTGGATCGCCTCGAGCACCGAGCGATCCATCGCCTCGTAGCCGCTGGGGGAGACGACGTCGACGCCGGTCACGCGGCCGCTGTTGGTGAGCGTGACGCGCACGAGGACGGTCGGCGGCCGGGCGCCGGGCGCCAGCCCCAGCGCCGCCAGAAGCGGACGCTTCCAGGCCGCCTCGATGTTGCGTTTCAGAAGAGAGGCGTAGAACGAGTAGGCGTCCGCCTGCCCCGCGCCGGTGCCCCCCGGACCGCCGGGAGCCCCGGGGGCGGAGCCCGATCCTGCCGCGCCCGCGGCCACGGTCCCCTTCGAAGCGCTTCCCGGAGCGGCGGCGGTCGTCGACGGGGAGGGGGTGGCCGTCGCCGAGGCCTCCGGCTTCGGCGGCTCCACCTTCTTCTTCGGTTCCGGCTTCTTCGGCTCGACCTTCTTCGCGTTGCGACCCGGGATCTTCACCGGAGGCGCGGCCTTCTTCTCGGGGGCCCTTGCCGCGGGGGCGGGAGGGGCGGCGGCTGGAGCGGCCGGCTGCGTCGGTCCGACCGATACGGCGACCAGGTCGACGACGTAGACCGGCGGGCTGGACGGAAGACGCGGCAACAGATACGGCAGCCCCAGAGCGATGCCGAAGCCGGCCAGGTGCAGGAGAAGGGAGAAGGCCAGGGTGAGGCTCCAGGGGCCGGAGGCGCCGGCCGGCAGTCCGAGGGGGGCTGGGCGATGGTCGTGCATCAGCGACGCGTCCCGGCCCGGGCCTCTTTGGGCCGCGGCGCGGGCTGCGTCACCATCCCGACCCGGTCGGCCCCCGCCTTCTTGATCTGGTCCATCACCAGCATGATGCGCCCGTAGGAGACCTCCTGGTCGGCCCGCAGGAAGACGAACTCCTGCCCGGTGCGCTCCATCTCGGTCTTGAGGCGATCGGTGAGGAGGTGGAGGTTCACCGGCCGATCGTTGAGATAGACCGTGTTGTCACGATCGACCGACACGACGAGACGCTCCTCGGTCGCATCCGACCCCGATTCGGTCTTCGGCAGGCGGACGTCGATGCCGCGCGTCATCATCGGCGCCGTGACCATGAAGATGATCAAGAGCACCAGGATGACGTCGACCAGAGGCGTCACGTTGATGTCCGAGAGCGACGGTCCGAAGCGGCCGCCGCCCCGTCCCGGAAGGGTCATCGCCATGTCGGTCCCGGGGGGCGCCTCAGAGGTGGGCCTTGCCGGCCTCGACCGGCGCCGTGCCGCGTCCCGCTTCGATCTGCGCCTCGGCCAGCGATCCGAACGTGAGCACGAAACGCTCGATGCGGCCGGCCAGGCGCCGGGCCCGGGCCAGAAGGAGGTTGTAGCCGATCACGGCGGGGATGGCCGCGAACAGGCCGAAGGCCGTCGTGACCAGCGCCTCGGAGATCCCGGGCGCCACCGCCGGCAGACTGGCCGAGCCGGTGACCGCGATCCCCTGGAAGGCGTTCATGATCCCCCAGACCGTCCCGAACAGCCCGATGAACGGAGTCACGCTGGCCGTGATGGCGAGCAGCGAGAGATTGCGGTCCAGTTTCTCCGCCTCGGCGGCGCCGATCTCCTCGAGCCGGCGCCGCACACGCTCCAGGATCCGGACGCGCGCCTCCTCGGGCAGCGACGGGCTGCCGCGGAATCTGGAGATCCCCTCGGAGATGGCCGAGGTCATCTCGCGGAAGCCGGCGACGAAGATCGCGGCCAAAGGACTGGCGCCGTAGCGGCCCGCCCGGTCGCGCAGGTCGACCAGGCGGCGCTCCGCCTCGAGATCGCTGAGAAAGGCGAGCGAGTCTCTCTCGGCCCGCTTGAGGGTGCGGGCCCGCTCGAAGATCACCGCCCAGGAGAGGACCGAGAAGCCGAGCAGGATCAGGAGGACGAGCTTGACCAGCGCCCCGGAGTCGGCGATCAGGCGGAGGAAGTCGCCCTGGGACCCGGGGCCGGCGGTCGCCAGGTACAGGATGGATCCAAGAGGCATTCGGGATGCTCCCGTCATCGGTCGCGCGATCGCGCAACGGGTTCGACCGGCGTAAGTTAGCACACGCTCCGCGCGTTGACAACCCTGGATCCCTCTGGTAGCATCACCCGCCGATCGGGCCCGCGCGGCGACAGGCACCCCTGACATGATCCGCTGCCTTCACATCAGAAACCTCGCCATCATCCGGGAGGCGACCTTGGACCTCGGACCGGGACTCAACCTGCTCACCGGGGAGACCGGGGCCGGCAAATCGATCCTGGTCGACGCGCTGTCCCTGGTCCTCGGCGCACGGGGCGGCCCCGAGATGATCCGCGCCGGCGAGGGGCGCGGCACGGTCGAGGCCGTCCTCGACGTCGGCCGAAGCCCGGCGGCGGCCGCCTTCCTGGCCGATCGAGGCTACGGCCTCGAAGGGGAGACGATCGTGGCGCGCCGGGAGATCGTGGCGGAAGGGAAGGGGCGCGCCTTCCTCGGCGGCGCCCTGGCGCCGGTCGCCGATCTGAAGACCCTGGGCGGACTCCTCGTCGACCTGCACGGCCAGCACCAGCACCAGACCCTGCTGAACCCGGCGAGCCACCGCGATCTGCTCGATCGGCAGGCGGGAGTCGAGGCGGATCTCGAGGCGATGCGCGCGATGGCGCGCGACCTGCAGGCGGCGACCGCCCGGCTGGCGTCGATGCGCGAGGGGGCCCAGCGCCTGGCGCAGCGCACCGACATG
>DASTNM010000584.1:0-2884 GCA_035762745.1 Candidatus Polarisedimenticolia bacterium | reverse complement strand
CCGTCGGCTTCCGGGTGGAACGGCCGGACCGAGCCGCTCCGCGCCAGCGCGCCGAGCTGCGAGAAGAGCAGGGCGATCGGATAGGTCGTCGAGATCTGGATGCCGCCCGCCAGAACCAGGTCGCAGGCGCCGTCCTTCAGCTCCTTGATCCCAAGGTCGACGGCGATCAGGGTTGAGGCGCAGGCGGCGTCGACCGTGAAGGCGGGGCCCATGAGATCGAGCCGGTTGGCGATCCGGCCGCACATGACGCTGTGGGCGAGCCCGGGCGAGGTCTCAGGATTGAACGGCGGCAGGTTCGCCTTGAGGGCGCGCTTGATCTCCTCCAGCTCCCCGGGGGTGGACTCGGGATGCAGCGCCCGCAGGAGGTCGATCACCTGGTCCACCACGATGGTGTGCTGGAAGCAGGAGACCAGGCCTCGGTTGACGTAGGTGCCCCGCCCCAGGATGATGCCGGCCGCCCGGCGGTTGAACGGCCGGTCGAGGTAGCCGGCGTCGGCCAGGGCGTCGTGCGCCAGCCGCAGGGCGACGAAATGCTCCGGCTCCGCGCCGTCGACCGCGCGCGGCATGACGCCGAACTCCATCGGATCGAAGGTGGCGAGGTCGCCGAGGTAGCCGCCGCGCGTCGTGTACAGGCGGTCGTTCGTGGTCGCGGACGGGTCGAGAATCCTCCCCGCGGCGGAGTCCGCCGGCGCCTCGCCGACGGCGTCGACCCCCGCCAGGATGTTCTCCCAGTAGGCCTCGAGATCGGGCGCCTGCGGGAAGAGGCAGGCCATGCCGATGATGGCGACGTCCCCCGAACGCGCGCTCATCGGTCCACGCCGCGGGCCGCCTGCCCGGCGAGCCGATTCAGCTCGCGGCTGCAGCTCAGCTCCATGTCCTCGAGCAGGGCGAGCAAACGCCCGCCGGGGCCGAGAAAAGCGGTCTGCGTCTCGAGACGGTGGCCGCCGGCGCTCGAGCGCGCCCGGAACTCGCAGCGGATCGAGCCGCCGTCGAGCGGGGCGAAGCGGCGGAACGATCGGAAACGGGCCGGCAGGGGCGTCATGTCGTTGTGCGCCCGGGCGTACAGGATCGCCAGCTGGAAGCCACTGTCGACCACCACCGGGTCGATCAGCCAGCGACCCGCGGGCGCGCCGTGCACGCAGCGCTCCGGGACCGACGGGACGAGCGTCGCGCTGATCCCCTCCTCGCTGAGTCCCTCGATGCTCTGGATCCCCTGGAACAGCGGTCCCTGGAACAGCCAGCGATCGTAGGCGCCGGCGACGCTCATCGGGAAGGGGCGCGGGCCCGAAAGCGGCGCGAAGGGGAGCGCTGCCGGAGAGGGGAGTCGTTCGCCCAGCAGGAGCGTGGCCTGGTAGCAGGGACGACGCGTCTCGGGGTCGACGATCGCCACGTCGACCGCCATCTCGAGGCGCTCCTGCTCCGGCTGGGTCGCGGCGCGCGCCACCACCTTGATCGGCCTGGGGCCGTTCTCGAGGACGATGCCGTTCAGCACGCGGAAGGCCCGGATCTCCAGGACCTCCCACTCCGGCCAGCCGCGGCGCACGACCTCCGCGAAGAGCTCCATCGCCACCGCGGCGGGGAAGACCGGGTGGCCATCCAGCCGGTGATCCAACAGGTAGCGGTCCTGCGCCGGATCGAGCAGGTGGGCCAGCTCGACCGCGCCTCCGGTCCCGGCCGACAGCCGGGCGCCGTTCAGAAGGGGCAGGTTCTCTTGGCGCTCCGCCGCCGCGCCCGGCCGGAGGCGATCGGTGCGCCACGGTCCGTCTCCCAGGATCACCGCGACCTCTCCCTTGCGGCCGCGCTCGATCTCCAGTACCAGCGCCCGGCGCCCGCCCGCCGGAGAGATGACCTGCACGCCGCGCTCGACGAAGCGCCGCTGCACCTCCGCCGAGGCCATGCCGGTCTTCGCCCAGGGGCCCCAGTTGACGGCCACGACCCGTGCGGGCCAGCGGGCGTCGAGGTCGAGCGCCAGGGAGTTGAGCGCTTCGTTGGCGGCGGCGTAGTCCGCCTGCCCGCGGTTGCCGAAGCGGCCCGCCACCGAGGCGAAGAGGACGAAGAAGCGCAGCGACTCCGGTCGCAGCCAGCGGGCCAGTGACACGGCGCCGTCCACCTTGGTGTCGAAGACGCGATCGAACGATTCGTCCGTCTTGTCTTCGACGAGCCTGTCCTCGATCACGCCCGCGCCGTGGATCACGCCGTCGATCCGGCCGTAGGTGGCATAAAGGTCGTCGAGGAGGCGCTTCACGGCCTGCTCGTCGCGCACGTCGACCTGGGCATAGCGCACCGTGGCCCCCGCGCGCTCGAGCGCCTCGAGGGACCGGCGCGCCTCGCGCTCCTGCTCCAGATGACGCGTGGCGGACTCGACCATCGCCGGCGTGACCGGCCGACCGCCGCGCCGCAGCTCGTCGAGAAGCGCCGCCTTGATCTCGGCCGGGGTGGTCAGGGCGGCGGTGGCGGCGGACTCGGTCGCCACGGGCCGCGGCGAGCGCCCGACCAGGACGAGGGTCGGCCGGTAACGCTCCGCCAGCTCGCGCGCCACTTCGGCGGTGATCCCGCGCGCGCCACCCGTGAGCAGGATCACCCAGTCCGGACCGGGGCGCAGGGTGGGCTCGCCGTCGACCGCCGGTGGGGCGACGACCGGCCGCAGGAACAGACGCCGGGCGCCTCGATAGCCGACCTCGACCTCCCCGTCCGCGGTGGCGATCTCCTCGAGCAGCCGGGACGCCCGATCCACCGTCGACCCGGCGCCATCGAAGTCGAGCGCCTTGCAGCGCGCCGTGGGCCACTCCATGGCGAGCGTCTTCAAGATCCCGGCGACCGCTCCCGGTCCAGGGGTGGGCGTGCGGGGTGCCTCGGAATCGAGACCGGAGGCGCGTCCCGGCCC
>DASTNM010000583.1:0-9607 GCA_035762745.1 Candidatus Polarisedimenticolia bacterium | reverse complement strand
CCCGATCTTCTGGTAGGCCTCGGCCGCCTTGCTGGCGTCCAGGCGGAACAGCAGCGAGGTGTCGAGGGTGACGATCAGCCCTTCTTCCGAGGGGACGCTGGCGGTCTCCTTCAGCTCCTGCGTGCGGACCGCCAGCCGGTTGTTGGTCTTGAACGGCGAGATGAGGTGGGTCCCCTCTGGAAGGATCTCACCCGTCACCCGCCCGAAAAGCGTCAGGACCCCGACGTGCCCCGCCGGCACGTAAGCGACCGAGGTCAAAGCCGCGATCAACGCCACGGCCAAGAGGACCAGCGTCCCGGCCGCGCGCGGCAGCCAGTGGCGCGCCCGGGCCATGTAAATGTCCTGCGGCGGTCTCTCCATGATCTTCCTCCCTCTCGGGGACGGCCCCGGTGCGAGTGCGGAGACACGACGTGCGCCACAGTCTACAATCAGACGTGCCCGAGCTGCCCGACATTGTCCTGTACGTCGAGAGCCTGCGGCCGCGGATCGTCGGCCGGCGGCTGGAGAAGATCCGCCTCCGCAGCCCGTTCCTGCTGCGCAGCGTGCGTCCGCCGATCGGCGAGGCCGAAGGGACGACCGTCGCCGGCCTGCGGCGGCTGGGCACGCGGATCGTGCTGGAGCTCGAGAGGGATCTCTTCCTGGTGCTGCACCTGATGATCGCCGGACGGTTGCGCTGGGCGACGGCCGGCGCGAAGGTGCCTGGGAGGCTGGGGCTGGCGGCGATTGATTTCGACTCCGGGACGCTCCTTTTGACGGAGGCGGGCTCGAAGAAGCGCGCCGCACTCCACCTGGTGCGGGGTGCGGCGGCGCTGGCGGAGCTCGACCGGGGCGGCCTGGAGGTGCTGGAGGCGGGGGTCGAGGCGTTCCGGGCGGCGCTTCAGAGGGAGAGCCACACCCTCAAGCGGGCCCTCACCGATCCGCGCCTCTTCAGCGGCATCGGCAACGCCTACTCGGACGAGATCCTGCACCGGGCGCGCCTGTCGCCGCTGCGTCTGACGGGGCGGCTCGACGACGAGCAGATCGCCCGCCTGCACGGGGCCGTGCGCGACACGCTCGTCGAATGGACCGAAAGGCTGCGGCGCGAGACTGGAGATCGCTTCCCGGAGAAGGTCACCGCCTTCCGCGAGGGGATGGCGGTGCACGGGCGCTTCGGCAAGCCGTGTCCGGTCTGCGGCACGGCGGTGCAGCGGATCGTTTACGCGGAGAACGAGTGCAACTACTGCCCGCGCTGCCAGACGGAGGGGCGTCTGCTGGCCGACCGGGCGCTGTCGCGCCTGCTCAAGGACGACTGGCCGGAGACGATCGAAGAGCTCGAGAACGGCTAGGAGCCTGTCCGGGGAATCGTGGCTAGTGGCCGCTCTTCTGGTTCTTCTTGTTGAGGAGCACCTCGAAGTCGCCGACCGGATCCCCTTCCCCGTTTTCCTTGTCGTCGGCGGAGGCGACGGCCTCCTCGACCACCCGCACCTCGGCCGACTCGGGATACTTCTTGAGGGCGTGCTCGGTCGCCTGCCCCATCACCAACGCCGGCTTCTTCACCAGCTGCCCGAGCGAGGTGTTCTCGTACCCCGAGAAGTACCCCTGGATGATCCCCTGCCGGGCGTCGATGACGCCCAGGTCGACGCGGGCGTAGGTGTGTGGCGCGGAGCTGTTGGCGAAGTAGCGCAGCACCGCCTTCCCTTTCGAGGCGGCGACCGCCTGGACCCGGACGATGGCGACGCCGTCGACCTTCAGGAGGGCGCACAGCCGCAGGGCGTCGTCGCCGGTCGTGTAGCGGCTCTCCCGCACCTTCTTCGGCTTGTACATCATCTTCGACCACTCTTCTTCGTAGCGGTCGTTCAGTTTCTTGACCAGCGGATTGAGGCCGGCGGTGCGGCTGATCTCCTGGGGAGTGAGGATGCGGACCTTGTACCCCTTGGCCTCGAGCTGCGTCTTGAGCGCCTGCGCCGCCTCGTTCTCGAGCGCCGCGCTCTCCTGCACCATCTGGTCGGTCATGATCGCCTTTTCCTTGATGAACTCCGCGTGCGGCGGCAGGACGGCGACGCGCATCGGGCGTGACTTCCTGGCCAGGAAGCCGGGCGTCATGTAGCCACGGGCGTAGGCGGCTGCGGCCGACACCAGGCAGACGACCAGGGTGACGGCGGCGACGGCGACCGGCCGCGGCGCTCCGGGCGGGCGGCTCGCTCTGAAGCTCTTCATGTCCCCTTTCCCCCTTTCTTGATCTTCGTGTTGATCTCCTTCAACTCGGAGAGGATGACCGGTTTGTCGGGCGCCTGCGGGGAGGCCTTGAGGTAGGTGACGAACTCCCGGCCGGCGTCGAACGGACGATTCATCCCTTTGTAGACGTAGCCGAGCCCGCGGTGCGCCTCGGCCGCGTTCGGGTCGATCGCCAGGGCGCGCTGATACGACTGCCGGGCCTCCTCCAGGTTCTTGCGCAGATTCTTCTGCCCCTCGGGCGTCTCCAGGAGCTGCTCCTGCCGCTCGCTGCGGGTGTAGCGGACCCGGGTCTTGAGGTTCTTCCACTTGTCCCGGTTGGTCAGGTCCCCCTCGGCCCCCAGCATGGCGCGCGCACCGAGGGCGACGCGGGCGTCCCCGAGGGCGATCTGGCAGGCGGGATCGCCGCCGTTCTCCGCCACCAGCCTCTTGGCCAGATCGATGGCGGTGCGCCCGTAGTCGGCGCCGACCAGATCCTGGACCGTATCGAGAGAGGCGCGCCGCACCAGTCTGCGGAACCCCTGGGCGTTGACCTTGAGGCCGTCCGGGTTCACGCCGACGGTGAGTCCGGGGATCATCGCGCGCGTGTAGTCGATGCGCGACTGCAGCGCCGGGTGGGTGCTCCAGAAGGTCTTGAAATCGGGCGATTCCCCCTCGGGGTCGCGCATCAGGATCGCGAACACCTTCGGGATCTGGCGCGGATCGTAGCCGGCCCGCGTCATCTTCTGCGCCCCCAGCCGGTCGGCCTCCTCCTCGAGGTCGCGGCTGTATCCATAAAGGCTGTTGATCAGGAAGATGTCGCTGATCCCGAGCGTGAATGGGCCGAGGAGGCTCCCGGTGATCAGCTTCCGGCGCGTCGAGCGGTAGGTCAGGATGCCGTGGTGCCCGGCGGTGTGCTGCACCTCGTGGCCGAGGACCGCCGCCAGCTGCGCCTCGTTCTCCAGCACCGCCAGCAGCCCCGTGTTGACGTAGACCTGCCCGTCGGGGAGGGAGAAGGCGTTGGGCTCGATGTCGCGCAGGACGTGGAAGCGGTAGCGTATGTAGGGGTCGGTCGGCTTCGGCGCCAGGAGCAGGCCGATGCGCGTGATCGCCGCGTCGAGATCGGCGGAGCCGTAGCGGTAGCTGCGGCGCACGAATTGATCCTCGTACCCGGCGGTGCTCTTCATGAGCTGCTGCTCGCTGCCCTTGATCTCGAGCGGGCCGTATTCTCCGTGGCCGGCGGCGCGGGCGGGAGCGGGGAGACAGAGGATGGCGCCTACGGCCAGGGCGCCCGCGAGGGCGGTCCGCCGCGCGGGCCGATTACGAAAATGGTCCTGCTTCAACCCACGTGCCCTCCCCGGTTCGTTCGGAGCATCGACTGCGATTGAATCTAGGCGCGGCCCGCGGCGAGTCAAGCCGCCGGGCGTCCCGCGACGGTGCTAGAATCCCGGCCGCGATGGAGGATCTCGTGGCGAGGTCGGGACGGGCGGTCAGGGCGGCAGCCGGGAAGCGGCCGAAGGGCGGGGCAAAGAGCGCCGCGAAGGCGGCGCGACCGGCCGCCTCCGCGAAAGCAGCGCGGGGGAAGAGCGACCCGGCAGGCGGGAAGACGCCGCGCGGCAAGGTCGCCCAGATGGACCTGTTCGGCGAGAGCGAGGAGGAGAAGGCCGGTGGCGCGCAGAAGGTCTCCGGCGCGCCGGAGCTCTCCGAACCCCCGGTGACTCCCGCACCCAGGGTCGTCGCTCCGGCCCCCGCCCGCCGGCGCGAGACGGCCGAGTCGCTCGGCAAGCGCCAGCGCGAGATCTCGGTCGCCGAGTTCTTCCAGAAGAACCGCCACCTCCTGGGCTTCGACAACCCCGCCAAGGCGCTTCTGACCGCGACCAAGGAGGCGGTCGACAACTCCCTCGATGCCTGCGAGGAGGCCGGCATCCCGCCGGACCTCGAGGTGGCCATCGACGAGCTGGCCGAGGACCGCTTCCGCCTGTCGATCACCGACAACGGCCCCGGCATCGTGCGCAACCAGATCCCGCGCGTCTTCGGCAAGCTCCTGTACGGATCGAAGTTCCACACGATGAAGCAGAGTCGCGGGCAGCAGGGGATCGGCATCTCGGCCGCCGGCATGTACGCCCAGCTCACGACCGGGCAGCCGGTGCGCATCACCTCGCGCACGAGCGCGAAGAAGCCGGCGCACTTCTTCGAGATCCAGATCG
Source organism: Candidatus Polarisedimenticolia bacterium (assembly GCA_035762745.1). Classification (GTDB taxonomy): domain Bacteria; phylum Acidobacteriota; class Polarisedimenticolia; order Gp22-AA2; family Gp22-AA2; genus DASTNM01. The sequence goes on along the minus strand of DASTNM010000583.1, from coordinate 5,210 downwards.
ACACCGCCAAGAACGAGCCGAAGGTCCTGACCGATCGGGAGATCGACTGGGACCGCCAGCACGGGACGCGCGTCGAGATGGATCTGGCCGGGACCTACAAGAAGGGGCGGCGCTCGGTCGACGACTACGTCATGCAATCGGCCCTCGCCAACCCGCACGCCACGGTGCACTACAAGCCGCCGAAGGGGGACGAGTTCCACCGCGAGCGCCTGACCGAGGATCTGCCGCGCGAGCCGCTGGCGATCAAGCCGCACCCGTACGGCGTCGAGCTGGGGATCCTGATCTCGATGCTGGCCAACACCAAGGGGCGCACCCTGAAGACGGCGCTGCAGGCCGATTTCTCGCGCGTCAGCGGCAACGTGGCGGAGGAGATCTGCAAGGCGGCGGGGCTCAACCCCGAGACCAGGCCGCGCTCCCTCGGCGTGCCCCAGATCGAGGCGCTCTTCCGGGCCATCCCGAAGGTGAAGATCATGGCCCCCCCGTCGAACGTCATCGTGCCGGTCGGCGAGACCCTGATCCTCGAGGGGCTGAAGCAGATGGTGAAGGCCGACTTCTACACCGCCACGACCCGCTCGCCGGCCGTCTACCGCGGCAACCCGTTCGTGGTCGAGGCCGGCCTGGCCTACGGCGGCGACCTGCCGGCCGAGGAGCTGATCGACCTCTGGCGCTTCGCCAACCGCGTGCCGCTGCAGTACCAGCAGTCGGCCTGCGCCATCACCCGCGCCGCCCTCAGCACCGACTGGCGCAGCTACGGCCTGCAGCAGGGGAAGGGGGCGCTGCCGGCCGGGCCGATGGTGCTCTTCGTGCACGTCGCCAGCGTCTGGGTGCCGTTCACCTCCGAGAGCAAGGAGGCGGTCGCCGCCTACCCCGAGATCATCCGCGAGCTGCGGCTCGGCCTGCAGGAGTGCGGCCGGCGCCTCGGCGGCTTCGTCCGGCACCGCCAACGCCTGGCCGAGGCCGAGAAGAAGAAGGCGTACATCCAGGCGTACATCCCGCACATCGGCATCGCGCTCCGGGAGATCCTGGGCCTGTCGAAGGCGGAGGAGGAGAAAGTGGTCAGGACGCTCACCGAGACGCTCGAGAAGAGCCGCACGCCATGACCGACGTCAACGTGGTCTTCACCGGATCGATCCCCGAGAACTACGACCGGTACCTGGGGCCGACGCTGTTCGAGCCGTACGCGCGCGATCTGGCGCGCCGCGTCCCGGGCAAGCACGGGACGCGTCTGCTCGAGGTCGCCTGCGGCACCGGCATCGCCACGCGGCACCTCCTCGATCACCTGCCGCCGGGAGGGCGCCTGGTCGCCACCGACCTGAACGAGCCGATGCTGCAGCGCGCGCGCGGCAGCCTGCCCGCGGCGGGGCGCATCGACTGGCGGCAGGCGGACGCCTGCGCGCTGCCGTTCGAGGACGGGTCGTTCGACGCCGTGGTCTGCCAGTTCGGCCTGATGTTCGTCCCCGACAAGGGGCTGGCGGTGCGCGAGGCGCGGCGCGTTCTGGCGCCGGGCGGCGCCTTCGTGACCAGCGTCTGGGACTCGCTCGACGCCAACCGGTTCGCCCGCATCGCCCACGAGACGATCGCCTCGTACTTCCCGTCCGATCCGCCGACCTTCTACCAGGTGCCGTTCTCGCTCCACGATCGGCAGGCGCTCCTGGGCCTTCTGGCAGCGAACGGCTTCCCCGGAGCGCGCCTCGAAGAGGTCGCGCTCGAGGGCGAGAGCCCCTCGGCCGCCGACCTGGCGCGCGGCCTGGTGGAGGGGAACCCGGTGGGCGCGGCCGTCCGGGAGCGCGGCGGCGTCCCGGTCGAGACGGTGATCGGGGCGGTGGCCCGGAACGTGGCGAAGGAGTTCGGCGACCGCCCGGTGCGCCTGCCGCTCAAGGCGGTGGTCGCGAGCGCGCGCGCCGGCGCCCCCGCCCCGGCGCGGGACTGACGGAGGACGGCGATGGCCACGGCGACGGTCAAGAAGATCGAGAAGACGGCGGAGGAGGTGCAGCGGACGATCCTCAAGAGGCAGAAGCCGAGCCTGCGCTTCCCGCTCCGGAGCCTGTCGAACGTCAAGTACGACCCGAAGTCGGGCCACTTCGAGATGCGCGGCCGCAAGAAGGAGCGCACCCTCACCGTCTCGACCGTCAAGACCTTCGCTCAGACGTTGCGCATGATGGCGCTGTCCAAGGAGCTGGTGTCGCAGGACGACATCGCCACCAAGAGGGAGGCCTACTACGTCTCCAAGAACTGGGAGGAGGCGCGCTTCCTGGAGCAGCCGGAGTCGGACGCGGTCATGGACGACGTCGAGGCGCTGTTCGAGGTCAACCGCGAGCAGATCGGCTTCGTCCCCGAGGAGAAGGGTGGTGAGATCTCCGGCAAGCTGATTATCGTCGACAAGGACTCGGAGACCGGCAAGCCGCTCCGGATCGACTGCACCAGGTTCGGCTCCGGCGCCTACTCCATCCCGATCTCGGTCGAGCACCTGAAATTCCAGACCGACGCCGACTTCATCCTGGTGATCGAGACCGCCGGCATGTTCCAGCGCCTCGTCAAGCACAAGTACTGGAAGACCGCCAACTGCATCCTTGTCTCGATGGGCGGCGTGCCGACGCGCGCCTGCCGCCGGTTCATCCGCCGCCTGGCCGACTTCAAGAAGATCCCGGTCTACGTCTTCGTCGACGGCGACCCGTACGGCATCTCGAACATCTACCGAACCCTCAAGGTCGGGTCCGGCACCGCCGCCCATCTCAACGAGTACTTCTGCGTTCCGCAGGCGCGCTACCTGGGCATCACACCCCAGGACATCGTCGACTACAAGCTGCCGACCCACCCGCTGAAGGACGTCGACATCAAGCGTGCCCGCGACGCCATCAAGAACGACCCCTTCTTCCAGCACCACAAGATCTGGGTCGCCGCCGTCGAGCACCTGCTCAAGATGGGGGTGCGCGCCGAGCAGCAGGCCCTCGCCAAGTGGGGGCTCAATTACGTCATCGACACCTACCTGCCCGAGAAGCTGAAGCACCCGGAGAAGTTCCTGCCGTAGCCCGGTGCGGGCGGCGGGGGTGGGTGGACAAGCGCGTGGAGATTCACTACTCTCTGCCCGCTATCATTATTAGTACGTCGGCCGGGCCGCCAGGGCGGATCGGCCGGCGTCATCGGTCAGCCGGCCGAAACCGGCGGGAGGACTGTCATGAGCATGCGGGGGCGGATCGTCGTCGTGGGGCTGGTGGTCGCAGGGCTCCTGGGGGCCGGCGCCGGACGGGTGCAGGCGCAGATGGGCGCGCCGGCGCCCGCCACTCCGTCCGAGATGGTGGCGACCTATGACAGCCTGGCGGATGTGATCCTCGGGGCGAAGAAGACCGAGGCCAACCTGGTGCGCTCGATCCTGGCCGCGAGCTACGCGCACGCGCAGGTCGAGCTCGGCCGCGCCCTCAAGGCGATCAAGGCGAACGATCCGAAGGGGGCGCAGCTCGCGATCGAGAATCTGGCCGCCGACGTCGGCCAGCTCGGCACCGAAGGTGACGCCGCCGTGGCGGCGGTCCGCAAGCGGCTGGTCGAGGGAGGGCACCATCACCATGCCGACGGCGAGGCCAAAGGGATCTACGACGAGGGGTTCGTCGTTGTGACGCGTGCCGCGAAACAGGCGCTTCTCGATGCGTCGCGCGCCATCGGCCAGTCGGCCCGCGCCCCGAAGGCCGAGACCCTCGACACCGAGTGGAAGAAGGTGCAGGCGACCTACGCCGATCTGATGAAGCCGGGAGCCTGAGGAAGCGCGCGGGCGATCCAGCGCGCCCCTCGGCCGACCGATGATCCTGATGTCTGCCGGCCGGCGTCCGCGGACCGCCCGGATCGCACCGCTCGTCATCGCGCTCGTCGCCTGCCTCGGCTGCCCGCACCGCGGCGGGCGCCCGGCGACCGCAACCGCCCCGCCTCCGCGCCCGGCGACCGAGCCCAACCCGACCCCAAGCCCGGTCGCCGCAACCGTTCCGGCCCCGTCCGCGCAGGCCCCCCGAGCCGGGCGGTTTCGTTTCGTCGACGTCGCGGCTTCGGCCGGCCTCGCCCGGATCCTGTGGGCCGGCCGGCCCGAAAAAGATCATCTCCTCGACTCGGCCGGAACCGGCGCGGCCTTCCTCGACTACGACCGCGACGGCCGGCTCGACATCTATCTGGTCAACGGCTGGCGCCTCGACGGATCGCGGGTGGTGGAGCGCGGCCGGAACGCCCTCTACCGCGGCCTGCCGGACGGCACCTTCCAGGATGTCACCGACCGCGCCGGCGTCGGCGGGGAGGGACGCTGGGGATCGGGGGTCCTCGTCGCCGACTACGACGCCGACGGCTGGCCCGACCTCTTCATCACCAACTTCGGCGCCAACGTCCTGTATCGCAACCGCGGCGACGGAACCTTCGAGAACGTCGCCGCGCGCCTCGGCCTCGAAGCCCCCGGCTGGAACACCGGCGCCGCCTTCTTCGACGCCGACGGCGACGGCGACCTCGACCTCTACGTCGCCGCCTACATCGACTGCACGCTCGACGATGTCCTCGCGGCGCGGCGCACCCTCGACTGGAAGGGGGTCGAGAAGGTCGCGGTCGGCCCGTTCGGCCTCAAGGGGGCGGCCGATCACTTCTTCCTTTCGGACGGCGGCAGGCGCTTCCGGGACGCCACGCTCGAGGCGGGTCTCTCCGACAAGGCCCTCGCCTACGGCTTCGGCGTGCGCGCCGCCGACTACGACGGCGACGGCGACCTCGACCTCTACGTCTCCAACGACTCCGACGCCAACTACCTCTACCGCAACGAAGGGCACGGCACCTTCCGGGAGACCGGTGTCTGGTCCGGCTGCGCCCTCGACGCCAACGGCTCGGCCCAGGCAAGCATGGGGGTCGCCGTCGCCGACGCCACCGGCGACGGCCTCCTCGACATCTTCGTGACCAACTTCTCCGAGGACTTCTCGACCCTCTACCGCGGCCTCGGCGACGGCCTGTTCGAGGACGCGAGCGAGGAGACCGGCGTCGGCCCTCCCACCTATAGGCCGATGTCCTGGGGCACCGCGTTCGCCGACCTCGACAACGACGGCGACCTCGATCTGGTGGTCGCCAACGGCCACATCTACCCCCAGATCGACCGCCACCCGGACCTGATCGGGACCTACGCCCAGCGGCTCCTGCTCCTCGAGAACCGGAGCGTGCCCGGGGCGCCCGCCTTCCGCGACGCCAGCGACGAGGCCGGC
>DASTNM010000582.1:0-9936 GCA_035762745.1 Candidatus Polarisedimenticolia bacterium | reverse complement strand
GGGGTCGGCAGCCTGGGGCAGCACCACGCCCGCATCTACGCCGATCTGCCGCTGGCACATCTGGTCGCAGTCGTCGACCGCGACGCGGCGCGCGCCGCGACGATCGCGGCGCGCCACGGCGCGACGCCGCTCACCGACGTCCGCGACCTGCCCGGCGATCTCGACGCCGTGAGCGTGGCGGTCCCGACGGTGGCGCACGCAGGGGTCACCGAGACCTGCCTGGCGCGCGGCCTGGCCGTGCTGGTTGAGAAGCCGATGGCGACGACCCTCCGCGAGGCGGAGGGCATGGCCCGGGCGGCGGCGCGGGCGGAACGACCCCTCCTGGTCGGCCACACCGAGCGCTTCAACCCCGTCGTGCGGGCGGTTCTGCCGCGGGTGCGCCATCCCCGCTTCATCGAGGCGCACCGCCTCGGTGTCTTCACGGCCCGCAGCACCGATGTCGACGTGGTGCTCGATTTGATGATTCACGACCTGGATGTGATCCTCAGCATGGTCTCTTCGCCGCTGGCGGCGGTCGACGCCGTCGGCGTGAACGCCTTGACCGACAAGGTCGATATCGCCAACGCCCGCCTGCGTTTCGAGAATGGCTGCGTGGCGAATGTCACGGCCAGCCGGATCAGCACGGAGCGCGTGCGCAAGCTGCGCATCTTCGAGCCCGACTCCTACATCTCCCTCGACTATGCGGGGCAAGCGGCCGTCTCGTACACGCTCAGGAAGGGAGCCACCGGGGAGAAGGAGATCGCGCGCGAGGAATTGGCCGTGGAGCCGGAGGAGCCGCTCCGGGCGGAACTGCGCGCCTTCCTGGGGCGCGTCGCGGGGGAGCCGGCGCCGGCCGTGACGGGCGAGGAGGGGATCCGGGCCCTGCGTGTCGCGGCCCAGGTCCTGTCCCAGCTCGGCGGTCCCCCGGAAGCCTCCGGAGCCTGATCATGCCGGCCGCCGCCGTCGACCAGTATCTCGAAGCCCGCATCGCGGCGGGCGACTTCCCCGGAGCCAGCTACCTCATCGCCGAAGGAGACAGGGTCCTGGCAGAGGCAGCCCTGGGCCATGCGGTGCTCCAGCCCGAGAGGATCCCCGCCGCGTTGGGGACGATCTACGACCTCGCCTCGCTCACCAAGCCGCTCGCCTGTGCTCTCCTGGCCGCCATCCTCGAAGCCGAGGGGGGGCTGCGCTTCGACGACCGGCTGTCCCGGCATCTGCGTGGATGGACCGCGGACGACGAGCGGGCCGACATCACGCTTCTCGACCTCCTGACCCACCGAGCCGGGCTGCCGGCATGGGAACCTCTCTACCTGCACGCCGCCGAGCGGACGCAGCGCGTCGAGTGGCTGCGGACGGTCCCCCTGGCGCACCCTCCCGGCGCTGGGGTCACCTACTCCTGCCCCAATTACATTCTCCTCGGCTTCGCCCTGGAGGCGATCGGAGGAGCGCCGCTCGATCGCCTGTTCGCCGAGAAAGTCGCGCGCCCCCTCGCCCTCTCCGACCTTCTGTACCGGCCGCCCGCCTCCCTGCGCCGGCGGATCGCCGCGACCGAGATCGGGAACGTGCGCGAGAGACGGCTCGCCGGGCCTGCGGGGGACCGCTACAATGGTTGGCGCACCGAAGTGATCTGGGGGGAGGTGCACGACAATAACGCCCACACGCTCGGCGGGGTCAGCGGCAACGCCGGCCTCTTCGGCTCGGCCCGCGCGGTGCACGCCCTGGCGCTGCAGTTCCTGGGCCCGGGACTCCTTGACGGGAGGAGGCGCGCCATGTTCACGAGCGACCTGACCCCGGGTCTCGGGGAGAGTCGAGGGATCGGTTTTCAGATCGCCACGACGCCCGGCTGCTCGGCCGGTCCGGCACTGTCGGGCGCCGCCTTCGGGCACACCGGGTTCACCGGCACGTCGCTCTGGATCGATCCGGAAACACGGCGCGTCGACATCCTGTTGACGAACCGCGTCCACCCGCGATATCGCGACATCGAGATGAACGCCATCCGGCGCCAGTTCCACCGGATCGCGGCGGATGTCTGAAGCCGCTTCCGGCCGCGGCCGGGAGGATCCGGAAGGGCGCGAGGGGTCGAATGGAGTTCATCTCACTGAATCATCCGGAGCCGCCGGGCCGCCGCAGCCTGACCCGGGTCGAGGCGCTGCTCCTGTCGTTCGGCCTGCACCTGCTCGTTGTGCTGCTGGCCCTCTACCTGCCGGAGGTGCTCCCCGAGTCGGTCATCGCCTTCTTCCGGCCCCGGCCTGCGCTCCTCGCAGTGTCGCGGCCGGAGTCGACCTCGAGGCCCGAGTCGGTGCCCCGGCTGGAGAGACCGAAGATCCCGCTTAAATTCGTGACGCGGGATTCCTCGGTGCGGGTGCCCAACGACGTGGCCGTCCCCAAGAACCCGGACGCCCCGATTCTCTCGAACCGGAATCGCCGCGCGCGGCAGGAGGCGCCGACCCCGCCCCACGCGAAGGAACTCTCGTTCGACCCTCACTCGGCGGGCGATACCATCGAACGAATCCGCCCCGACCCGACACGGCGGGCCGGACACGACACCCCGGAGGAAGCGCCTTCACCGCCACCCGCCGCCCCGCGCCCGGCGACCGGGACCGAGGTGGCGCAGGGGGAGGGTGGCGCACCGGGGGCTCCCGGCGAGACGGGCGATGGCGGCGGCGGAGCCCGACCCGAGCCCTCGCCGGCCGAGGCCGGGGGGCTGCTCGTACCCCGGCCGCGGGAGAAGAGCGGCGGGCGCCGTGGACCCCCCGGCGCCGCCGGCACGGGGCAGGGGGTCTCGCCGGAAGCCTTGGAGAGCCTGCGGCGGGCCCTCACGAGCCAGGCCGAGGAGGAGAAACGCACCTTCGACAATCCGGGCTTCCTGGAGAACGGCGCCTTCGGGACGATGTCGTTCGACACGCAGGACTTTCCGTGGGGCGATTACGACCACGCGATCTACGTCATCATCCGCAACAGCTGGATCGACCGGATCCCCCTGGCCTCCCGGGCCGGGCTCAAGGACTTCGTCTGCGCCCACTTCATGATCGAGCGGGATGGCACCATCTCGCGCATCGACATGGAGCGCGAGGCCTCGGTCCCGCCCTACAATCGGGCGGTGAACGATACGCTGCGAGCCGTCAGCCCTCTCCCGCCCCTGCCCAAGGATTTCCCGGAGGAGCGCGAGGGCGCCACCTACTGCTTCTTCTATCACATGCTGCCGGGAGAGATCCGGGAGTTCAGGTAGGACGCCTCAGGGTCGCCGCCCGAAGGAGGCGGCCAGGATGGCCAGATCCTTGCCGTCCACAATGCCGTCGAGGTTGAGATCGACCGGAAGACCGTAGAAGCCGCTCTCGGGATTGAAGGTGCGATCACAGAGGTAGGTCACGGCAAGAGTGAGGCTGTTGATCTCGATCTGGGGCAGGTCGCAGCCGACGACCGCCGAGCCGCCGCCCACGACCACGCGGCCGGCCCCTGAGCCGCTCTGCAGCAATGTGCCGTCGGCCTGGATCGTGAAATCCTCCCCCCTTACGGCACCGAAGGCCCGCGCCATGACCGCGAGATCGTAGCCGTCCACCCTTCCCGAACCGTCGATATCGGCGCGCGCATTGAGGGTGTTGGTCAGGATGAACGGCGCGCCGTCCACGGCGCTGTAGAGGGCGAGGTCGGGGTAGGTGGGGTCGGTGGCGGCGTTGATCTGCTCGGCGGCCATCCGGGTCATGCCGTCGGGGACGCCGATCGGATCGAGCGTCGGATCGGTGAAGAAGAGACCGTTGCCGAGGCCGATGTAGATCGAGACGTTCGAGGTCAACGGGTTCCCGTCACCGGAGGAGAGCGCAACCAGGTCCATGATGTTGTCCTGGTTCAGGTCGACGAAGAGAGCATCGACCGGGGCCCCGCCGGCGACCGGCAGCGCGGCCGGATGCCCTGGAGGCGGGCGCAGTCCCTTGTTGCTCACCAGGTAGACGCCGAGAGACGAGGTGTTCGGCTCGATCGCCGCGACGAGGGTCGCCTGGTTCAGATCGTCGACCCGCAGCCCGGCGGGCGGCGCCCCGATGGAGGACGGGTCGGAGCAGACCGGCTGATAGATCGCCGACACGAGCCCATCCGGGTCCCCCTGCGCGGCGACCGCCGGGGCGGCGGTAAAGCCTCCGACCCCGTCTCCCACGAAGACCCTGAGAGTATCGTCGGCGAAGTTGCCCGACACTCCCTTCTCGGCGACCAGGATGTCGGCGGTGGTCTTGCTGGTGCACAGCCCGAGCACCGGGCAGGAGATCGCGAAGGGACCGATCAGCGCGGCCGACGGGTTCGACAGACCCGAGAGGGGAGAGACGGCGGCCTTGCGGAAGGTCCCCGAGCCGTCACCGGTCAGCACGGTCACGGCCCCGGCCGCCGGGCTGACCGAGAGGATGTCGTTCACGCCCTCGGCGCAGGCGTCGCCGATGCCGTTCCCGTCCTCGTCCGCCTGAGTGGTATTGGCGATGATGGGACAGTTGTCGAGCCCCGCCCGGATGACACAGGCGTTGCCGACATGATCGCCGTCGTTGTCGGGTTGTGCGCAGCTCCCGCCGGCGGGGCAGTCCGCATCGATCGAACAGAGGGTGCCGAGAGCGTTGCTGCACACGGTCGGGTTGTAAACCGAGGGGCAGTTGTCGAGAGCGGCCGGCGCGAAGACCCCCGGCGTCACCTTCGTGGAGTCGTAGTCGCAGACCCCGTCGGCGTCGACATCGGCGCAGAGCGTGCCGTTCAGCGGGTACTCGCAGGCATCACCGATGCCGTTGCCGTTGGCGTCGGCCTGGTTGGCATTGGCGAGAGTGGGACAGTTGTCGAGGCCGTTGGCCACGCCGTCGCGATCGAAGTCGCCCGGATTGAGACTCGCGGGGCTGTAGTCGCTGACCTGGTCGGAGTCGGTGTCGACCACGTCGCAGGTGCTGCTGAGGGTCTGGCACTGATCGCCGATGCCGTTCTGGTCGCTGTCGCACTGCCCGGTCTTTGGATCGACCTTGGCGCAATCGCTGGGGTTCTTGCTCGCATCGGTGCAGAGGAACCCGACGTCGCACCCGAGGGCCACGTCGGTCACCTTGCACCCCGGCGGGTTGTAGCGTGTCGGGCAGTTGTCGAGGATGTCGGGGACGCCGTCCCGGTCGTAATCAGCGGTCACGGGGAAAAGGCTGCCGATGGTCGCCACGCTGGGGCCGCTGTCGACCGCGATCGGCGTGCCCTCGACGAAGACCCCCGAAGGCAGGGCGGTGACCGGCGTCACCTGGCTTGCGGGGCCGTCGACCACCAGGATGTCGTCCAATCCATCGTGACGCAGGTCGCCGACGGCCATCGCGGTGCCCGTCGTGACCTTCGAGAGCGCCAGCGGCGGCAGCTCCCTGAAGAAGCCGGTGCCGAGCCCCGACAGAGTATCGATCCGGGGCGGGGAGCTGTGCAGGAGCACGATGTCGATTCCGACCGAGGCATCGGCGGGCATGAGCGCCATACCCGACGAGTTGGCCCAGGAGGAGACCAGAGTGGTGGCGTCGGGCGTGAGCGGTGTGAAGGCGAGCGCCCCGGGATCCTGGAAACGGTCGATACGATCGCTGGTGAACCCGAGAACCGCCAGGTCCGGCAGCGGGGGGCCTGGGGCCTGGGGTGAGTCGAGCGCCGCCAGCGCCGCCGGCGAGGAGAGACCGGTCAGGGTCCGCGCCGGGGACGCCGCGAAGGTTCCGTCGCCCAGGCCGTCGAACACCAGGACCTGGCCGCCGGTGAAGTCGGTCACCGCCAGGTCGAGGTCCCCGTCGCGATCGAGGTCCTTCAGGATCCCTCGGCGCGGCCGGTGCCCCGGAGTTCCCGCGAGCATCAAAGTCTGCAGCGGGGTCGAAGACGCGCTGAGGGGAGCCTTGAAGACCTCGATCGCCCCGCTGCCGGATCCTCCCTGCTCGAGGACCACGAGGTCGTCCAGAGCGTCACCGTCGAGCCGTCCGGAGAGCAGGTAGGTCGGCTGCGGGGTGGGGGTCTTGAAGGGGGGGAAATCGGCCACCGTCGGCAGGGCGGTCCCGGTGTTCAGGTAGATGCCCACGGTCCCCGCGCTCCGGTTCGCCACCGCGAGATCGATCCGGCCGTCGCCGTTGAAGTCGCCGGCGGCCAGCCCTTCCGGCCCATCGCCGGCGGTGATCGCGTTCTGGGTGCCGAAGAGACCGTTGCTCTGGCCCGGGAAGAACAGCAGCGTGTCGACGGCGCTTTGCGACACCACCAGGTCGGGGTGGCCATCACCGGTGAAGTCCGCGAAGAGGCCCTCGGCCGGTCCAAGGCTGGTCGCCTTCGAGGGGGCGGCCTGGAATCCCCCCGAGCCATTGTTCAGCCTCAGTCGCACCAGACCACCGCTAGAGACTCCGTCCAGGGACTCGATGATCGCGACGTCCGGGCTCGAGGCGCAGGCCTGGCCGACGTGGCTGTCGGTCAGATCATCGGCCGTCCCGCACAGGCCGTCGGGGCCGTACAGGAACCTCAGATCGTCGGTCGTTCCGCAGAGGCCGTCGGCTCCCTTGGCGGTCGACCCCAGCTGGAGTGGGTTGGGGGGGTTGGGGGGAGGGTTGGGGAACAAGGGACAGTTGTCCAGCGCCGCCCCGATGCGATCCGGGGCCGACTTGTCGTAGTTCTTGTCGTAGTCCGGTTTGCCGTCGCCGTCCGAGTCGACATTGTTCCCCGAGGCGTCGAGGAGCTGGCAGGCGTCGCCGATCTGATCGTTATCGAGATCATCCTGCGTGTTGTTGTAGACGTTCGGGCAGTTGTCGACATTGTTCGCCACGCCGTCGCTGTCGACGTCCTCCGGGTTGAGATCGGTGACGGCGAGGAACAAGGGACCGGAGGTCGGCGATCCGAAGGTCGCGAGACCGACGGCGAATGGTGAGGTGCTCGCCTGCACAAACGCACCGCCGCGGTTGACGAGCAGTGTCAGGGTGCCGGCCTCGTAGTTGGCGATCAGGAGATCATCGAAGCCATCCCGGTTGAAGTCGGCCGAGACCATGTACAGGGGTCGATCGATCGGGCCGGGGCTCGGGGCCATAAGAGCGGCCCTTACGGAAAGGGACTCCGCCGTGATCGCCAGGACGGCGCACAGGCAAAGCAGGGCGCGGCCTCTGGCCATCACCTGGCTGAGTCTTTCCGGGATCACTCTTCCGCGCCTCCCCGGGCCCACCGGAGACTCGCGGGGGTCCGACAAATCCTCTGTCTCCTCACTGAGTTGCGCCCGATCGTACCGGTGGGATCGGGGGAAGTCAAGAAAAGGTGTGCAAGGCGGGCGGTGTATACTCCTCGAAGGCTGGGTTCATCCCGGAGATCGGCGCGGGCGCAGCCCGCCGGGGCAACGGCCGCGGCGGATGCTCTGATCGATCGGAGGACGGCGGGGAGCGGTGCGCCTGACGGGCGGGGAGAGCAGAGGGCGGCGGCTCAAGGGACCGCGCGGGCTCGGGATGAGACCGACCTCGGACCGCGTGCGTGAGGCGATCTTCGACATCCTGCGGACCCGGGTCGAGAGAGCATCGTTCCTCGACGGCTACGCCGGGACGGGGGCGGTCGGGATCGAGGCCCTGAGCCGGGGGGCCGGGCGCGTCGTCTTCCTGGAGCGGGATCGGCGGGCCCTGCGGTTGATCCGGGAGAACCTCGGGATCGGTTCCTGGGCGGGCTCATCCGAGGTGATCGAAGGGGATGCCGAACGCTCCCTCGGGCGTCTGGGCGCCCGGCCGGAGCGGTTCGCGATTGTCTTCCTCGACCCACCCTACGATCTCGATCTCCCGGTGAGTGTGCTGGGACTTGCTGGGGACCTGGTTACCCCGGCCGGCGTGCTTCTGGTGGAGCACCGTTCGACCCGGCCCCCCGAGGCATTCCAAAGAGAGTCCCTGCAGCGACGGCGCGTCTACCGTTATGGAGACACCTCGCTGACCCTGTTCGCCCGTGGCGGCGGACAGCCCGCGTCATGAAGCGTCCCGCCCCGGCGACGATCCCCCTCGCGCTGGTTCTTCTGCTCTGCGCCACCTTCTGCCTGACACAACTTGCCGAGGTCGATCTGCACTGGCACCTGCTCGCGGGCCAGAGGATCCTGGAGGAACAGCGCGTCCCGCGAGTCGACTCGTTCAGCTACACCTCGGAGGGGCGGCCGTGGGTCGACCTCCAGTGGCTGTTCCAGCTGATCGTGGCGGCGATCCACCGCTGGGGCGGCTGGGTCGGTCTCGACCTGCTGAAATGCCTGTTGATTACGGGGGGTTTCGCGGGCGCGATCGGGGCCGCGCGCGGCCGCGGCGCCTCGCGGGCGGTCATCGGCGCGCTGGCCCTGGGCGGGGTGGTCGCCTCCCAGGAGCGCTTCACGCTGCGCCCGGAGGCGGCCTCGTTCCTGCTCCTCGGAGCGCTGATGATGATTTGCGAGAGGCGGCGTGAACGACCGCGCACCCTCTGGCTCGCCCCGCCGCTCCTCGTCCTCTGGGCGAACCTGCACGCACTGTATGCCGTCGGCCTGGCGCTCCTGGCTCTGCTGGCGCTGGGTGACGGTCTCGACCTGATCAGGTCCCGTCAGGTCGATTCGCCAGCGGAGGGACCGGACGCGGCGGGAGTGCGCCGTGGCGCCCGGGCGGTCCTTGCCGCGCTGGGGGTCGCCGCTCCGGCGACCCTCCTGACGCCCTACGGCCTCGCCGGGTGGGTCCTGCCGTTGCGCCTCCTGTTTGAACGAGTCGCCGCGGATAATCTCTACGGTCGGAATATCGCCGAGTTCCAGGCGACCTTCGGGGGGTACGGTCCCACCGCCTCAATCCGAGCCTTCGGCCTCTTGGCCCTGGTGGTTGTGGCGGGCGCCCTCCTCGCCTGGCGCGGTGCCCGATCCTCCGACCTTCTGGTCATCGCCGCCTTCCTGGGCCTGGCGCTCCTGGCCCGCCGCAACATCCCGCTCTTCGTTCTGGCGGCGCTGCCGCCGGGATCGTGCGTCGTCGGTGCCGCCCTCGATCGCCTGTCGGGAGTCGGCTCCAGGAGCGGCCGGATCCGGACGAGCCTCGCCCGTGCCGGGCCGCGGGTCGGCCTGGCTCTCGTCGCGCTTGTCGCTCTCGTGCTGGTCGTGGACGTGGTCACGAATCGGTTCTACGCGCGCGACGGGACGCAACGGTTCTTCGGGCGCGGGGAGGCGCCGGGGTTCTATCCGCGCGGCGCCGCCGACTTCGTCCTGGAGAAGCGGCTTGGGGGGGAGGCGATCAATGATTTGACGATGGGGGGCTTCCTCGCGTGGCGCTGGTCTCCGCGCCGCCGGGTCTTCATCGACGGCCGCCTCGAGCTTTATGGCGAGGATCTCTTCGCCACCTACCTGAGGCTGCAGGGCGATCCTCGGCTCTTCGAGGAGGCGGCCCGGCGCTACGGCGCCGATGTGGTTGTCTGGAGCCATCGTCACAGCCCGGAGGCCGCCCCTCTGCTGCGCTTCCTCGCGGGTGGTCATGGCTGGCGGCTGGTCTACGTGGATCTGGCCGCGGCGGTTTTCGTGCGCGAGGCGGGCGGCGCCTCGACGCAGGATCTGCCGGCGATCGATCCGGCCGACCCGGAACTGACCGCTCGAATCCTCGCGCAGATCGCGGCGGCCGAACGTGACGCCGCGTCGTCCGATCCCCTGCCGACCGCTCTGAGGCGCCTGCTGCCGCGCCGCGCGGTCCCCGTGGCGCAGGTCAACACCGCCCTCTTCTTCGCCGTCCTCGGCAGTGCCCGCCCGGCCGAGGTCCTCTTCCGGCAGGCGCTCCAGATCGATCCGGACAACCCGCTCCTTCACTACGACCTCGGCCTGGTCCTCGACCAGGCGAGGCGCTCCCGGGAGGCACGGGCGCAGTACGAGGAAGCCCTGCGGCTCAATCCGGCCTTCGCCACCGCCCGCTCCGCCCTGGCCCTCGTTCTCCTGCACGGCGGGGATCCCGACGCGGCCCTGGCGCAATGGCGCCTGGCCGAGCGCGATGGTGTTCTCGGGCC
>DASTNM010000581.1:0-2762 GCA_035762745.1 Candidatus Polarisedimenticolia bacterium | reverse complement strand
GTCTCCATCTCGACGAACGCCGCGCTGCCGACCGCGGTCCTCGGAGCCGGACTGCTGGTGGGCGGCACCGTCCTCGACGGCTCCGGCGCCAGCCGGCCGGTCATCAACGTCAACCTCGACGCGATCGACACGGTGACGGGGCAGTCGCTCTTCCTGTCGCACGACCGCAGCGACCTCAACGGACTCTACAGCCTGGCGATCCCTCCCGGCACCTATCGCTTCGAATACAAGCCGGAGAAATGTCCCCTCTCCGCCGTCCACCTCCTGCCACAGGAGTCCGGCGCCTTCCCCGTGGCCGCCGACCTGACGCTGCCGACCGTCACGCTGGCGCCCGGGGCCCTGGTGCGCGGTGTCGTAACCGACACGCGCGGCACGCCGGTTTTCGATGTCAACACGAGCTGGCTCATCGAGAACCCTCCCAACAGCGGAACCTACACGCCGGTTCTCACCGTCGACGACCACACCAACGCCTCGGGCGCCTACAGCGTGGTCATCCCCCCCGGCACCTTCAACATCGAGTACGCCCCGCCGCTCGGAATGCGGCTGGCCGGGTTCAAGAACTACGGCGTCGGAATCGCCAAGGATACGATCCTCTCCAACGTCCGGCTCCGGGACGCCTTCCTGGTCACCGGCCGGACCGCCACGGTCGGCGGCACGCCGCTGTCAGGCATCGATCTCGACTTCTTCATCGCCGGGACGACGAACAAGATCTACACGCCTCACGACGTGACCGACGCGGCAGGGGACTTCACCGTGGCCGTGGAGCCCGGGACCTACGATGTCCGTTTCGAGCCCCCTTCCACCACCACCCTCGCCGCCAAGCGCCTGCTCGGCCGGCAGGTGTCGGCGGATCTCCCCCTGCAAACCGTCACCATCATCCAGGGGTACGTCGTCACCGGCCGGCTGACCGACGCCACGGGCCTGCCGGTCTGGAACGCCGACCTCGACTTCTTCGACGCCCACACCCACGTCAAAGCCGAGACGCTCCATGACAACACCGACGCCCTTGGCAACTACAGCGTCATCGTTCCGCCGGCGCTCTACGACGTCCATTTCGTCCCGCCCAACCCGAACGCCCTGCTCCCGGACGGCTCCCTGCCCCCCCCGCTCGAGACGGTCCGGCTGCCCGGCGTCTCGATCACAGCCAACATGACCGGCCTGAACGCCGTGCTGCGCTCGGCCGTCGTCGTTTCGGGGAGAGTGAAAGACTCCCTGTCGCAGGTGGTCCCAGGCGTCGATCTGAACTTCTACGATTCGCTGAGCGGTACGTTCCAGATGCTGTCGCGGGACACCACCGCAGCCGACGGGACCTTCGGCATCTCGGTGCCGCCGGGAAACTACGACGTCGTCTTCACGCCGCCGCCCACGGCCACCGGGCTGGCGCAGGCCCGGATCGGCGGCGTGGCGGCCGTCGCGAGCCTCGACCTGGGGGACGTTTTCCTCGGACCGTCGCTGCTTCCACTCGTCGGCTCGATCGCCCCGGGGCGGGCGCCGAGCACCGGCGGCGTCGCCGTCACGATCTCGGGTTCGAACTTCCAGCCGGGCGCGGCGGCGACGCTGGGGGGGCTGAACCTCCTGGACATCCAGGTCCTCGGGCCGACCCAGATCAGCGCCGTCGCCCCCTCCTGCCCGGTCGGCGCCGGCGGCGCCGTGGTCGACCTGGCGGTCGCCAACATCGGGGCACCGGCCTTCCTGCTGCCGCAGTCGTTCACCTACGACCCGGCGGCGACACTGATCACCCTGACGCTGACGCGGACCTCGCCGAACATCATCCTGTCGTGGCCGTCGACCGGGCAGGCGTTCTACACCATCTACCGCAGCACCTCGCCGGGGCTCTTCGGGCAGGCGCAGGTCCTGGCGATCGCCGGCTCGACGGCGATCTCGTTCACCGACGTCGGCGCCGACGCCGACGGCGTCAACTACTTCTACAGGGTGGAATGACGATGACGCACTCCCCGCAGGCGATGCAGCGCCCCACGCTCAACGCGCGACCGCGGCCCCGAGGTCGGCGATTCACCGCCCGCCTCCTCCCGGCTCTTCTCCTCTCCCTGACGCTGCTCGCCGCCAATCGAGGGGCCCGCGGGGCCGAGGCGGAGTGGAGTTTCCGGCTGGCGCTCGACGGGCGCTACGACGACAACATCATCCAGCTCTCCGATCGCGATATCCGCCGCCTGGAGAACCCCCGGCCGCAGGACATCACTTCGAACCGCTTCTCGACCGAGACGCCTGACGACTTCATCGCCATCCCGCGCTTCTCCTCGGGCCTGAAGACCAACTGGCTCGACGGCCGTCCGACCTCCTTGGATTTTGACCTCGCGCTCTACCAATACGCGAAGAACGGCATCAAGAACTACCAGTCGTACCGCGTCGCGCTGACCCAGCCGCTGCACGGCGGCCGGAAGCACACGACCGACCTGCACGCGTCCTACGCCCTGGTGCCCGACTTCTACGTCCGGAACCTGGTCAGCGACCGGGCGATCGAGGAATCGGGGATCTTTCCCTTTCCCTCCCCCCTGCCGCGCGAGGAGGCGACCTACCGCAAGAAGATCGCGCAGGTCGAGATCGAGCAGGAGATCGTGCCCGACCGGCTGGCGGCCACCGGGGCTCTCGGCAGCGAGCGCCGCGACTACAACCGTCTGTTCGACGAGCGTGACAGCCGCATGCCGTTCGAGGAGGCGCAGATCGCCTGGACACCCCGGCACGACGGGACGCTCCGCCTGCGGCTGGCCTACCGCCGCGAGACCCTGCGCGCGCACGGCGAT
>DASTNM010000580.1:0-11848 GCA_035762745.1 Candidatus Polarisedimenticolia bacterium | reverse complement strand
ACGGCGACCAGGTCGGCGAGCTTGCCCGCCTCGAGCGTGCCGATCCGGTCGTCCCAGCGCAGCGCCTCCGAGGCCACGCGCGTGCCGGCCTGGATCGCCTGCATCGGGGTCATCCCCGCCTTGACGAGCGAGGCGAACTCGCGCGCGTTGATCTCCGGAGGGTAGGCCCCGAAGTCCGACCCGACGCAGATCCTGACCCCGGCCTTGATCGCCTCCCCGACGCGGCGCAGGAACTCGGCGTGGTACTTCCGGCTCAGCTCGACGTTCTTCTGCATCTCGGGGCTCTCCGAGCCCCCCTCGACGTAGTACTCGCCCACATAGATGGTCGGCACGAGGTAGACCCCGCGCTCCACCATGAGCCTGATCGCCTCCGCGTCCATGAAGGTGCCGTGCTCGATGCTGCGGACGCCGGCCCGGATCGCCATCTTGATCCCCTCGGCCGCGTGGGCGTGGGCCATCACCGGCACGTCGCGGCGCGCGGCCTCCTCCACCGCCACCTTCAGCTCCTCGGGGCTGAAGTGGACGTTGTTCGGGTTGTCGCCGACCGACATGAAGGCGCCGGTCACCAGCAGCTTGATCCAGTCGGAGCCGTACTTGATCTCCTCGCGCACCGCCTTGCGCATCTCCTCGGGTCCGTCGACCACCAGGCCGTCGGCGATCAGATGCTGCTCCGGCGACATGAAATTGATGTCGCCCCCGCCGCCGGTCGCCGAGATGTAGTGACCGGCGCCGGTGATCCTCGGTCCGACGAACAGCCCCTCGTTGATGGCGCGCCGCAGGTCGAAGTTGGCGTAGAAGACGTCGCCGTCGCCCGGGATGCGCAGCGTCGTCCACCCCGACATGAGATCGTCCTGCACCGCCTTCAGTCCGCGCAGCGCCTTGTAGGCCGACGACCAGCGCAGGTGGTCGATCTGATAACTGTCGGTGCTCTCGAGCGGATGCGAGTGCATGTCGATCAGACCCGGCAGCACGGTGGCCGAGCCGAGATCGATCACCTCGATTCCCTTCGGCAGGATCTCCGGGCCCCCGACCTTGACGATGCGGTCCTCCTCGATCAGGATCGCGGCCTTCTTCAGCGGCCGCTCGCTCCGGCCGTCGATGAGCTGCCCGCAGAGAATCCCGCGCGTCTTCCCCTTCGCAGCCTCCGCGACCACCCCCGTCCCCGGCGCGGCGCGCGTCGCCTGCGGGGTGCTCGAAGCGGTCGCCGCGCTCGCGGCGCCGCCCAGGGTCCCCCCGGCGAGGGAGCCCGCCGTCACGAGACCGGTCGCCACCAGGAGCGCCTGGATCGAGATCCACGCCGGCCGCGGGACCGGCCGGATCATGAGTCGACTCGGAGAGAGTTTCATGCGTCGCACCTCCGGGATTCGCCCGAGCATCATAACGGAAAATGCCCGACGACCGTGTTGATCTCGCCGCTTCCTCGGCGCCGTCGTCGTCGTTCCATGGCCCTCCCGGCGGAACGCCGTAGCCAGGGGGGGCAGACGGCTGCGCGGGCGGACCTATCTGGCTGAAAATAAACAGGCTGTCATTGAGACACCAACACGCTCGTCGGGCAGTTTTACTGGTATACTCCCGGCGGTTTGGGTAACCCGTACCCCTAGAAGGAGGATCCATGAAGAATGTCGCAGTGCTCGCGTGTGCGGTATTCGTGGCGGCCCTGATCGTCGCCCAGGTGGCCCCGGTCGCGGCGGCCGGAAAGACCCACCAGCTGAACGCCACCGTCGTCTCCGTCGATCTCGCGGCGAAGAAGATCACCATCAAGGACGAGAAGGGCGAGGAGAAGACGGCGCCCGTGCTCGGCAAGGCGGCCGAGGCTCTCAAGACGGTGAAGGCGGGAGACAGCGTCACCCTGACCTGCCAGGACAACGAGAAGGGTGAGCACGAGGGCGTGACGGCGATCAAGATCGCCAAGTCCTGAGTCGCCGTATTTCGGCGGCCGGGGACGGGCAGCCGGAGAGGCCGCCCCGTCATTGACGAGCGCGGGGTCCCGCACGCGGCGGGCCCCGCGTTCTCTTGTCTGCGCGCCTTTCTTCCCATCCCACCCGTGGTCTAATACCTTCTCCATGCCGACGGCGAGGCTGTGGTGGGTGGGGGTCTATGCGCTCGCGATGGCGTACCTGGAGGCGGCCACGGTCGTCTACCTGCGCCGGGTCTACGGGATCACCGATCTCCTGCGCGACGTCATGCCGTACGACGCGCGGCTGGCGGCCATCGAGGTGGGGCGGGAGGCGGCGACGCTCGTCATGCTGCTGGCGGTCGGCTGGGCGGTCGGTCGCTCGCGTCAGGCCCGCCTCGGCGTGACGCTTTTCGCCTTCGGGCTGTGGGACGTCCTCTATTATGGCTGGCTGAGGGCGCTGCTCGGTTGGCCCCGGTCGCCTCTGGATCCGGATATCCTGTTCTACATCCCTCTGCCGTGGTGGGGACCGGTGCTGGCTCCGCTGCTCATCGCGACGCTCGCGGTCGTCTGCGGCGCCCTTCTGGTGATCGCGGACGGGGAGGGTCGCGCCGTGCGCCCGCGGCCGTTCGAGTGGGGCGGGCTCGCTCTCGGCACGCTGGTGGTGCTCTACACCTTCATGGCGGACTCTCTCGCGGCGTTGCCGGCGAGCGCCGAAGCGCTCAGCCGCCTGCGGCCGGGCGACTTCGACTGGCCGGTCTACCTGGCCGGCCTGGCGGCGATGGCCTTGTCCTCCTGGCGCGCGCTCCGGCGCCGCGCGCCGGCGTCCTGAGGTCGCTGTGTCGCGCCGACTCCCTCCGTCCCGCGCCCGTCGCGCGTCGCAGCCCGCGCCGGGGTCCCGGATCCTCATCGTCAAGACGGGGGAGACCGCCATCGAGGTGCGCCGCGAGCACGGCGATTACGATCGCTGGCTCAGCGATGCCCTCTGCGAACATCCTCTGGAGTTCGAAGTCTCCGACGCGACGCGGGCCGCGATCCCGGACCCGCGCCCGTTCGCCGGGGTCCTGGTCACCGGATCGATCAAGTCGGTCCGCGAGCCCGAGCCCTGGATGGATCGCCTGGGGGATTGGCTGCGCGGCGTCGAGAGCTTTGGAGTGCCGGTCCTCGGAGTCTGCTTCGGCTGCCAGATCCTGGTGCAGGCGCTCGGCGGCCGCGTCGTCCTCAACCCGGAGGGGTGGGAGATCGGCGCGGTGGAGGTGAGGTTGTCCGCTGCCTGCCGGGAGGACGCCCTCTTCGCGGGGATCCCGTCGCCGATGCCGGTGCTCGCGACGCACGAGGATCGGATCGAGAGGCTGCCGCCCGGGGCCGTGCCGCTCGCCGGCAACGACGGCACGCCGGTGCAGGCCTTCCGCGTCGGCGAGCGGGTCTGGGGGGTGCAGTTCCATCCCGAGGCGACGCCGGCGATCCTGCGGCGCCTGATCCGGCTGCGCGCCGCGCGCCTGGTCGAGGACGCCCGGCTCCACGGGCGTCCGACCGGGAGGCATGTCGAGCATCTCCTCGCCGGCCTCGAGCGGTTCGATCCCCGGCCCGCCCGCCTGCTGCTCGACGCCTTCGTGAGGCTCTGCGCGTCAGGATCTCGAGGACGGCGTCATTGACCGCGGCGCGGGACGTTGCGCGTGCCGCCGCTCCTCCCGCCCGGGCCGGCGCGCCGGCCCGCCGCGCCTCCGGCGCCCGGGGGTGGGCGGAGCAGGCGGGCCCTGGTGAGCGCGCCCTCACCATGGCGCTCGCGCAGCGAATCGGCGGCGCGCGCCACGCGGCGGGCGCGCTCCTCGGCGGCGTCGGGGAAGAGGCCGCCCTGTCCCGAGCCGGCCGACTCCAGGCCGCTGAGCCCCACGCCCAGCAGGCGGACCCCTTTCCGCCCCAGCCGGATCCGCTCGCGGAATAGAGCGCGCGCCGCGCGCACGATCACCTCGGCGAGGTCGGTGGGGGACGGGAGCGTGAGCGACCGGGTCCAGGTGGTGAAGTCGCCGGTGCGGACCTTGATCTGGACGGTGCGCCCCACGAGACCGTCACGGCGCAGCTCGCGCGCCACACCCTCGCTGCGGGCCAAGAGGGCGCGGTCGATCGCCTCGGGATCGATGAGATCGACGCCGTAGGTGCGCTCCTCGGAGACTGACTTCGCCTCGCGGTGCGACTCGACCGGCCGATCGTCCTCGCCGCGCGCCAACGCCCGCAGATGCGCGGCCCCGGCCTCGCCGACCAGCGGCACCAGGATCCCGTCGGGCGCCCGGAGCAGGTCGCCGATGGTGCGGAGGCCGGCCGCCTGAAGGCGCGGGGCGGTGCGCGGTCCGACCCCCCATAACCTCGCGACCGGCAGGGGCCACAGCCGGTCGGGCACCGCCGCGATCGGCAGGAGCACCAGGCCGTCCGGCTTCTCCAGGTCGGAGGCGATCTTGGCCAGGAACTTGTTCGGCGCGACGCCGACCGAGGCGCTCAGGCGCGGCCCGGCGCGGATCCGCTCCTTGAGGCGGACCGCGACCCGTCGCCCGCCTTCCAGGTCGGGGGCGACGCCGGTCAGGTCGAGGAAGGCCTCGTCGATCGAGACCGGCTCGATCACGGGTGTCTCGTCGGCCAGGATGCTCCTGATCTCCCGTGACACCTCGACGTAGAGATCCATGCGGACGGGGAGCCAGACGGCCTGCGGGCAGAGCCGCTCGGCGCTGAGCGAGGGCATCGCCGATCGGACGCCGAAGGCGCGCGCCTCGTACGAGCAGGTCGACACGACACCGCGCCGGCCGCGATGGCCGATGATGAGCGGCTTCGCGGCCAGCGCGGGGTTCTCGCGCGTCTCGACCGCCGCGTAGAAGGCGTCCATGTCGAGATGCAGGATGACGCGCGCGTGCCGCCCCGGGAGCATGAGCCGTGGCTAGACGGGGCTGGCGCAGTGGCGGCACTTCTTCGCCGCCTGCAGGACGGACTCGCAACACTGCGGGCACTGCTTCATCGCCGGACCCGGGGGAGCCGGCGCCGGCTTCATCGCGACCTTCGTGATCATGTAGATGCAGAACGCGACGATCACGAAGTCCACGACGGTGCTGAGGAACGCGCCGTAGTTGAGGGTCGGGGCGCCCGCTTTCCTGGCCTCGTCGAGCGTGGCGTAGGAGGTCGAGCCGAGGTTGAGGAACAGGCTGCTGAAATCGACCCTGCCGAGCAGCAGCCCGAGCGGTGGCATCAGGATGTCGCCCACGAGCGAGGCGACCACCTTGCCGACCGCGCCACCGATGATGACCCCGACGGCCAGTGCCAGTGCGTTGGTCTTGAGCAGAAACTCCTTGAATCCACGCATCGTGGTTCCTCCTTGTCGAGGCGCTCCCATCGGGACGACGGAGAGAGCCGGCGCCTTGCGGGCCTCTCCTCCCGGGTGAGGACTCAGGCTCGGCGGCGCCGCCCCCCGCCGGGAGGGCGCTCGCCGGTCAAAAGGTATCCAGCGGCCAGCGCCCTGTAGGCCGCCACCTGCGCCCGACGCCAGGAGGCGTCGCGGCCGAGGGTGCGAGCCATCAGGTCGGCGACGCGCGGCGCCGCCTCGATGCTGGCGCGCGCGTCGAGCAGGAGCGCCCGCGTCCGCCGCGCCAGGACATCCTCGACCGTGCGCGCCATCTCATGGCGGGCCGCCCAGACCACCTGCGCGGCGCGATAGGGCAGCCGGGGATGAAGCGGCTCCCGCCAGGCCGGGTCCTCGCGGGCCAGGTCCTTGACCGCCCTGGCCTCCGAACCGTAGACCTCCCACGGCGCCTCGGCGCCGGGCCGAGCCGCGCGTCCCTTGCCGGCCCCTCCTTTCGGGGTCCGCCCGGCTCCGGCGCGAGACCTGCCCGGCGTCGCGGGAGCGCTCTCCTCCCCGCCGTGCAGGCGCAGGTCGCGCGTCCGGGAAGGTCGCTCCGTGAGCCCGGCGACGGCGACCGCTTCGTCCACGGCGTCCTGCCCCATCTTGCGATAGGTGGTCCACTTCCCGCCGGTGATCGTCACCAGGCCGGAGCTCGAGACCAGGACGGTGTGATCGCGCGACAGGGCCGCGGTCTCGCGCGTCTCGGCCACGCGCACCAGGGGCCGGAGGCCGGCGAAAACGCTCAGGACGTCCCGCGGTCGCGGGTCCTTCGTCAGGTAGCGGGCGGCGTGGGTCAGCAGGAACTCGACCTCTCCGTGGAGAGGCCGGGGCTCGAGCGGGATCTCGTCGACCGGCGTGTCGGTCGTGCCGACGACGACGCGGTCGTGCCACGGGACCGCGAACAGCACCCGGCCGTCGTCGGTGTGCGGCACCATGACGGCGCTCTCGCCCGGCTGAAAGGAACGATCGAGGACGATGTGCACCCCCTGGCTGGGGGAGACGACAGGCGGGGCCCCCGCGTCGTCCATGCGCCGGACCGCGTCGCAATAAACCCCCGTCGCGTTGATCACGACGCGCCCCCGCACGGCGTGGTCGCGGCCGCTCTCGAGGTCGCGTGCCTCCACGCCGAACACCAGCCCCT
Organism: Candidatus Polarisedimenticolia bacterium; assembly: GCA_035762745.1. Lineage (GTDB taxonomy): Bacteria > Acidobacteriota > Polarisedimenticolia > Gp22-AA2 > Gp22-AA2 > DASTNM01. The sequence goes on along the minus strand of DASTNM010000580.1, from coordinate 5,431 downwards.
TCACCCGCAGAAGCCCGACGACCTGCATGTAGTTGACGGCGACGCCTCCCAGGTCGACGAGGGTCCGGGCCAGGCTGATGGCGAGGCGTGCGTCGTCGAACTGCCCGTCGTGGTAGATGACGCCGCCCCGCAGCCCCTTCTGCTCGAGCGTCGGGATGCGCGCCAGGGTCTCCTGCCGCGACAACCGGCGGGACGGGCCGAGCCCCAGCCTTCCGGCAAGAACGTCGTAGAGCTTCAGGCCGAGGCCGTAGAACGGTCCCTCCCACCAGTCGTAGGTGGGGACGATGAACGACTGGTTGTGCACCAGGTGCGGCGCGTTGCGCATGAGGAGCCCGCGCTCGCGCAGCGCCTCGAGCACCAGCGAAACGTTCCCCTCCTTCAGGTAGCGCACCCCCCCGTGGGCCAGCTTCGTGCTGCGGCTCGAGGTCCCCTTCGCGAAGTCGCTCTGTTCGAGGAGGAGGGTGCTGTAGCCGCGGGACGCCGCCTCGACCGCCGTGCCCAGGCCGGTGGCGCCGCCCCCGATGACGATGACGTCCCACTTCTTCCGGGCGCCTTGGATCCGGTCCAGCATGAGGTCGCGGTTCATCGGCCCTCGGAACGGGTCGGGCGGCGACGCGGCGAAGCGTGGCGCCGCCACGCGGCAGGAGGGCGCGCGGCCCGCGGCCTACTCGGCTGTGCGCACGCCGCGGCGCGGGATTCGTCGCGGCCCCGCGTGCACCTCCATCACCGTGTCGTAGCAGACCTCGCCGTTGATCGAGATGCGACTGTCGATGCGTGGGAAGGTCCCGCCGCCGAGCTGCAGCCCGCTGTCGTAGTGGGTGAGCGGGTCGGTCCCCACCAGGAGATTGAGGCCGAGGCGCTGCTGCAGCGCGAAGTCACCGCCGTAACGGTACAGACCGGCGCCGCGGATCGGGATGGGCGTGAGGGTGCCCGAGGTGGACGAGAGGGCGGCCCAGCGGACGTTGACGACGGCGAACTCGGTCCACAGCCAGTTCGAATCCAGGTCGACCAGGGTGAAGTCGCCGGCGAGGGGCAGCTTCGGCCCGAGGACACATTCACAGACTCCGAAACAGCCGCGCTGGAAGGTGCTGCCCCGCGCCAGCCGGTACGGGTGGATCTGATCCAGGGGCACCGGCGAGGCGTTCAGGACCAGCACGGTGTCGTTGCAGACCATGTTGTTCATCGAGACGGTGAGGGCGATCTGGGGGAACGGAACCACGCTTCCGGTCACGAGACCGCTGTCGAATTTCTGGAGCGGCTGGTCCCCGATCTGCAGCGCCAGAGTGAGCTCCTGCTGCAGCGCGAACTCACCGCCGATCTTGTACCGACCCGAGCCGGTGATTCGCAGCTCCGGGTCGCCCAGCGCCACGGTCCAGTTCACCTCGCTGACGTTGTAGTAGGTGAACAGCGGATCGGATCCGGCCGGCGTCAGGATGAAGGTGCCGCGCACCGGGGTCTGGACGAGCACGGGACAGAGGCAGGGGTCGAAGCATCCGGTCTGGTAGGTGCTTCCCTTGTCGAGCCGGTAGATGGCCGGGAACTTCCGGTCGGTCACCTGGGCGCCGGCGGGGCGGATGGCCGCCGCCATCCCGGCGCCGATCGTGAGGATGACGGCGATGCGGGTGACGAGGTCGAGGTATTGCGGACGTCGTTTCATGGCGGGCCCTCCTCAGGGTGCTTCTGGAGCGGATACCCGCATCATAGCGAAAGCCCGGGGGTTTCGCAATCCGCGTCGCGGCGAGACCGGCGGGCGGGGCGCGCGGGACCGCGGCCCCGCCACCGTCCGCTTCAGCGGTTCCCTTTGACCGGCGTGTTCACGGCCTGGGGGTGTCCCTTGGTCGTCTCATGCGGAGCGGCCCCCGCTTTCGTCGACCCCGGTCCATGCGCCTCGCCGCCCCCGACCATCTCGATCTTGTCGGCTTGCAGGAGCGCCCGGATCGACGCCGCGTCCACCGCCTGGTCGGGAATCTGCCCGGTCTTTCCCGGCCCCAGGTGCAGGAGCTTCCCGCCGGCGAAGCGAATCTTGAGCGGTGAGCGGGTCTTGTTCCGAATCATCCTCACGATATCTCCTCCCTCAGCAAGTCCTGCCGGTGGCCCAACAGGTCATCGACTCGTAGCCGCGGCCGTGGAATGGCCTCGTCGAGGCGGCACGTGCCTCAGCGCCGCCGCGTGGCCCCCGCGCCGCCCGCCTCGGATCCGCCCAGGGCGCGTTCCCGGCCGCGGGCCGTCCCGCGCCCCTGGGGGCGATCCGGCCGGCCTCGTCCTTCCCGACCCTGGCCGCGGGGGGCCGCCTGGGCGGGCAGGCGCCGCTCGCACTCGTGGCCGAGGCTGCGGCAGACCGCCTCGAAGCGCTCGCGCAGAGCGCGGCGCTCGGAAGCGGGCAGATAGCCGAGGCGCTGCCAGGCGGCCTGCGCTTTCTTCATCTCCTCGGCCGCGGCGCGCCATTTTCCTTCCTCGGCCGCCTTGCCGCCGATGGTGTTGGCCGCCATCGCCTCGCGCCACTGCGTGGCGAGGCGCATCGCGGGTGAGATCGCCTCTTCGGCCTGCGAGGCGCCCTGGGGCAGCAGCCGTTCGAGGCGGGTGCACAGCTCCTCCATGCGGCGGCGGGTCGCCGCGGCGTCGAAGTCGGTCCCGCCGAAGGCCTCCGGGAAGGCCGCGACGATCCGTCCGAGGGCCTCGTCGAAGCGCTCCTCCAGGGCGGCTCCGCGCTCACCCGCCACCGCCCCCGCCTCGATCCATCGCCGGCGGACCGCCTTCAGGGCCTCGAGGATCTCCCCGGACGGGGCGCCCGGGACGGCGGGCACGAGGGCCTCGACCTCGCGCAGGAGCGCCTCGCGGGCGGCCAGGGTGATCTCGAGGTCGAGCTCGTCGCGCCTCTTGTAGCGCTCGAAGAAGCCATCGCAGGCGACCTTGAAGCGCTGCCAGATCGCCTCGGAGCGGTTCTTGCGCACCGGGCCGATCGTCTTCCACTCGGCCTGCAGCCGCTTGATCTCGGCGGCGGTGCCGGCCCAGTCGGTCGACGAGGAAAGCGCTTCGGCGCGCTCGCAGAGCGCCTCCCGGGCGGCGAGGTTCTTCGCCCACTCGTCCTTGCGCCGTCCCAGATCCTCGTCACGGCGGGAGAAGAACTGATCGCAGGCCTTCCGGAAACGCCCCCAGAGCGCCTTCTCCTGGCCGCGGCCGGCCGGGCCGATCGTCTTCCACTCGGCCTGGAGCCGCTTGATCGCCTCGGCCGTCCTGACCCAGTCGTTCGAGGGAGCCAGCGCCTCGGCCTGCTCGCACAGCGCCTGCTTCCTGGTCGCCTCGCCGGCGTGGTAGGCCGCGAGCCGCTCGAGAACGACGTCGCGCGCCGCCGTGAAGCGCTGCCAGAGGGCCTGTGAGCGGTCCTTCGAGGCGGCGCCGGCGGTCTTCCAGAGATCCTGGATCTCGGTGAGCTGCCGGACCGCCTGGCGCGGATCGACGGCGTCGCGCAGCGCCTCGAGCCGGAGGCAGAGATCCTCCTGGACGTTGGTGTTCGCCCAACGCTTCCAGCGGTCGGCTTCGCGCAGCTCCTTGAACCGGGGGGCCAGCGCCGCCTGCAGTCCCTTCAGGCGCTCGACCAGCGCGTCATGGTCGCGGCGCGACGGGAGGGGCGGCAGGGTGTCCAGGGCCGCCCGGATCTCGTGCAGGGCCGGCTCGGCCTTCTTGAGCGTCAGGTCCGTGTCCTGAAGCAGACGATCGGCCCGATCGCAAAGCTTCTGCAGGCGCTTGAGGTTGTCGCGTCGTCGCGCCGTATCTTCCTGGCGCTGGCGCGAGCGCTCTTCCTCCTCCGCCGCGGTTTCGGCCCGGGCGAGGGCCGCGGCCGCCTCCTTCTCCCACTGCTCGTGGCGCTCCCCGCAGGCGGTGGCGGCCGCTTCGAACCGGCGGGCGAGAGCCTCGACCTCGGCGGCGATCTCTCCGGTCACCGCGGCGTCCGGAGGAGACAGACGCTCCCAGGCCCAGCGACTCTCCTCGAGGAGGCGGGGCGCCTCCGCGCCGTTCGCCGTCTCGACGGCGGCGCACAGGGCGAGGCGCGGCGCCAGGTGCTGCGCCGACTGGAGTGCCCGTTCCTCCTCGCGGCGCAGACGCTCGGCGCGCTGGGCCAGGTTGCGCGCCAGACGCTCGCGCGCCACCCGGCAGGCGGCCGTGAAGCGCTCGTGCAGGTCGTCGTCGACGTTCGGAAGCAGGACGATCCAGGCGTCCTGGGCCGCGGCGAGGCCCGCCTTCAGCGGCTCGCACTCGGTCGACTTCGCCAGGGCCTCCACCGCGTCGCACAGGCGGGTCTGCGCCCGCCGGTCGGTCGCCGGCCGCGGCCGCGGGGCGATCCCGGCCGCCGCCTCGCGCTCGTGCAGGATCGCTCTGGCGCGCCGCGCGACGGCGGGGCTCTTGGCGTGCTCGGCCGCCTCCCGGAACAGATCGAGATCCCGGGTGAGCGCCTCCGGACGGGAGATCTCCTCGAGCGGAGGATCGGCGGCGTTACGGTCCGGCGCCTCGGCCGGTGCCGCGAGCCGCTCCAGCGCGGCTAGGGCGCTGTCGTCGTGCGCCCCTCGGAGGGCCACCGCGCCGAGCTCGCCGCGGTCGCGGATCCGCTTCAGGGCCTCGAGGCGCACCCCGACGTGCCGCCCATGCCGCGCCACGCTGCCGAAAGCCTTGAGATCGGACAGCCGCAGGAGCGCCGCCCGGCTCACCGACTCGTGCGCCGCGCCCCGCGCGACGGCGACGATCTGCTTCTTGTCGACGAGGCTCGCGAGCGCCGCCAGCCCTCCGGCTTCCTCCTCCCCTTCGAGGGCGAGGCGCAGGAGCGCCTGGGAGGCCTCCTCACGGACCTCCGGGTCGCCGTCGGTCCCGGCGATCTCGATCAGGAGGGCGGGATCGGCCAGAGTCCGGACGGCCGCCCGGCGCGATTTCGGATCGGGATCCTTCCAGCCGGGATGCGGCCGGATGTGGTCGAGAAGCCCCATGACGTCCTGCTCCTGTCGAGGGAGAGCGCATTGTACCAGAGCGGGGGGCCGCGCGGGAGGCCCGCCCGGAGAGGGTCTCAGCGCGCTTTGGCCCCGTGGTCCAGGAGAAGAATGATGAGCAGGTCGTTGCGGCCGGCGCCGGCGAGATCGAGCGGAGTGAAGCCGCTGCCGTCGACCGCGTTGACATCGGCCCCCTTCGCCAGCAGGCGCCCGGCGACCTCCGTACGGCCGTTGGCGGCCGCGGCGTGCAGCGGCGTGTTCGAGCGGGCGAAGCGCTCGCTGCGCGAGCGGGCGTTGACGTCGGCGCCGTGCTCGAGAAGCAGATCGACGACCTCCAGGTGGCCGAAGAAGGAGGCGAGGTGGAGCGCCGTCCAGCCGTCGTGGCTGTACCCGCGCACCAGGCCCGGATCGTCCCTCAGGCCCTCGCGCACGCGGTCGGAAAGGCCGAGCGCCGC
>DASTNM010000579.1:0-12533 GCA_035762745.1 Candidatus Polarisedimenticolia bacterium | reverse complement strand
CTTTCCTGCGGAGCAGGAGGAGATCCTGTTCCTGGTTCCCTATACGCAGGGATCGCGCCGGGGAAGCGCCCGAAAGAGGAATAAAAACCTGTTCGAGCTGTATCTCGGGGCCAGGGGGCGCATCACGGTGCCGGCCGAGGGAGCCGGTGCGATCTTCGAGGCGCTGCGGCGACTGGCGGCGGTCGCCCTCCTCGATCCGGCCAGCCAGACCGCCGCGCTGCAGGGGCTGCTCGACAGCGAGAACCCGGCGCTACTCGAGGCGGCGCTGGACGAGATCGAGCGGATGCGCGCGGTGAGTGAGCCTCTCTATCCCAGGCTGATCCACCTGCTTCAGGGCCCTTCGCCTGGTCTGAGAATCCGCTCGCTGCGCCTCGTCGCGCTTCTTTTCCTTCAGCCGCCTGCGACCGCGCAAGACGGCGATCCGCTCGGCAACGCGAGAGAGGCGCTGGCGGCGACTCTGGAGAGGGCGCGCAACGACGGCGACGAGACGGTGCGGGCCGAGGCGGTCGTCGCCCTGGCCGCCTGGCCCGAGCGCGCGGAGGTGGAAGGAGATCTACGAGCCATCGCCGAAAGCGATCCGGCGCAAGCAGTCCGCTATGAGGCCCAGAGGGCCCTGCTCGAGCGGACGCAGGGTCATTGACGGAGTGCCTCTGCCTCAGGTGCCGGTGCGCAGGAGAAGATACCCCCCGGCGCCGGCGAAGAGGATGTGTGGGGCCCAGGAGGAAAGGAATGGGGGCATCAGACCGATGCCGCCCAGGGCATTCGTGGTGGAGAAAGTCAGCAGGAAGACGCCGACCAGGCCGATCGCGATCCCGATGCCGTAGAGTGAGCCCCGCTTCCCCATCCTGAAGCAGAAGGGGAGACCCAGTATCACCATCGTCAACGAGACGAGCGGGAAGGAAGTCTTGTCGTACAGGTTGACGAGCAGCTCCTGCACATCGTAGCCCCGCCGGCGCAGATCGCTCACGAAGGTATGAAGCTCCGTGTAGTTCATCTGCTCCGGGCTCTTCCACTCGTTGATGAAATAGGCTGACCCTTCGGGAAAGTCGAACGTCTTCCTGGCGAAGGTCTCGAAGGACTCCCGGCCGCCCTGGAACTCGCGCTCCCAACCGTCCGACAGCGTCCAGCGTCCGTCCTCCCAGGTCGCGGTGCGGGCATAAATCCTGTCGTTGACTTCGTAGGTCTCCGGCTCGAGACGATAGGAGGAGAAACCCTGGAAAGTCCCTCCAACGCTCTGGAGCACCGGAAGAGGGGAGGGGTTGTAATTTTGAAAGTTGTACAGCCGCCCGCCGGACCCGAAGATCCAGCGCCGCTCCTGGGCCTGATAGCTGCGCGCGCCCCGTCCACGGATGGCGTCCTTGACCTGGTTCGCCCTGCGATTTGTGTACGGCATGACATAGTCCTGGTTCACATAGGCGAAGGTGCTGATGGCGACCGTAACGATGAGGACCGGCGCAGCCAGCCTGTAAATGCTGGTCCCTCCGGCCTTGACTGCGATCACCTCGTTAAAGCGAGACATGATTCCAAACGTGAGAAAGGTCGAGACGAGGCACGACATCGGGAGGACCTGGGACAGGATCCACGGACTGCGATACTCGAGATAACGCAAGGCGACCGAAAACGGCAGGCTATGCTCGACCAGGTCGTCGATCAACTGGATGAATTCGTAGACGGCGAAAAGGCTGAAAAAGGTGGCGATGCATCCGGCGAGGATCACTCCGAACCTGCCGAGGACATAACGGTCGAGAGTGGTGCTGAAGATCAGCAGGATGGTGAGCAGGGCAAGGCCCACGAGAAGGAATGGGCTGTACTTGAGCGACGCCAGGACGGCGATGAGGGCAGCACCACTCATCATGATGAGCCGCCAGCGCTGAGAAGCCGGACGTCCCGATTCCTCCTGAATGTCGTCCTCGGCGGTGATCGGTCCAGGTGACACCGCCTCCAGGCGGCCTCTGGCGGCGTTCCGCCGTTCGCGCCGCATTCTCGCGGATCCCGTCGGGCGCTGCGCCGCCTCCCATTGAATTTCCTGCCGGCGGCGCAGGGCATCCAAAGCGCGGCGCAGGCGCATCGGCACAAAAAGAGACAGGCGGATCCCCTCGGTTCGCTCACGCAGAAGAAACAGCATCGCACCGAGGAGCGCCAGAAGCAGGTTGCCGAGCCAGAGCCCGATCAAGGGGGAGAGGCGTCCCTGGCTGACCAGGTTCTGGCCTGCCGAGAGAAGAATCCAGTAGACGGTGGCGATAGCGATGCTGAGCGCGAATCCGGAGGCCTTACCGCCCCGGCGGTTCATGATACCGAGCGGCACGCCGAGGAGGGCGAAGACCAGGCAGGCTACAGGAAGGGCGAAGCGCTCGTGTATCACCGCCATGATCTGACCAACGACGCGCTCGCGGATCGGCTCCTCGGAAATCACCTCGGCGCGGCGGCTCGATTCGCGGAGCTCGGCGACACTCTGCTCGCGGAAATTCTTTGGTGCAGGTCTGGTAATCAGACTGCTGCGCATGCGGAACGACTCGTCCGGTTCCTTGACGATCATCTGTCGCTCGAAGTTGCTGACCTGATAGTTGTCGGCCTCACCGGGGGTCGTTGTATGAGTGGTGCCGCTCTCCAGATAGAAGCGGGCCACACCGGTACGGCGGTCGTACTCGATCTGGGCCCGACGAGCCACGGTGACGTACTCCTTGCCGTCCTCGCCGCTCTGGTAGATGAAGACCTTATCCAGAAAATCACCCCCCTGGTGGACTTCGTCGGCATAGAGGATCATCCCGGGGATTTCCTCGAAGAAAACACGGGGCTTGATCTCACGTCGCAGATCGGCTGAATAGACCATCGCGTTCAGGATACGGTGACGCTTGTAGTTGGCCCTTGGCTCGACTCCCAGCATGAGATAGGCGCAGATCGCCCATCCGGAAATGCCGAGAACCAGGACCGGTGCCAGGATCTTCCAGTAGCTGACGCCACCGGCCCGTAAAGCTATCACCTCGCTGTCTGTCGACATCCGGCCCACGCCGACCAGGACACCGAGGAGGATCGCCATCGGGATAGTCATCTCCAGAACGCGCGGCAGAAAGTAGAACAGGATGGTCATCACTGTTCGAACCGGGAGGTCTTTCTTGATCGCCAATTCCGCCAGCTCGAAAAGGGCGTTCATCAGGAAGACAAGGACGTAGACCCCAAGCCCGAGCAGAGCCGGTGAAAGCGCTTCACTGAAGATGTAGCGCCAGAGGGTGTCGATCCGGAAATTTCTCATGCAAGGCGATGTTAGGGCGGACCTGGATCGGCGTCAACTGGGATTCGGGATCTATCCACAGGGCGTTTATGGCGGATCCACAGCCGGCCCACAGGGGCGAAGAGGGCTTCTGGAGCCATCTTCATGCAGCCTGGCTGCAGGGTCCGATAAGATATCTTATGTAAACCAAATACAGGGGAGCCGTGGCGACGTCGACGCAGCCGATTGTCGGCGCGCCGACATACACGCCTCTCGAGTCAGGCTGGGATCCTGGGGATCTAATTCTATGCGTCGGCGAGGCGCTTGATCAGGTCGTGCAGTGTAGCGATGATCTCTTCCTTGGAAACCTCTGCTCTCTTGAAGCGGAGGTTCAGGGAGAAGGTGCTGTCGGGAGGGCGAAAGTTGAATATGAAACCCTTGGGTCTCCCTGGGCCTTTGTTTCCCTCCGGCTTGAGTTTTCTTACCTCGTCACGGGTCAGTCCGGAGCGGCTGATCTCTCCGATGAGGCGGGCCATCCTGGCCGGGTCTGGCTGTCGGGCGATTTGAAGCAGCGTCGAGCGGGCGGTTATTCCTGATTCGCGACACTTCTCCCTCAGCTCAGCCGGTATGTTGTTGAGTGTGAGGGTCTCGGTGATTGAGCTACGGGACTTGGCGAGCTTCTTTGCGACCTCCTCGTGCGTGTACAGAAACTTCTCGCAGAGCTTGTGAAGACCGTCGGCCTCTTCGAAGGGATTGAGGTCCCGCCTCTGGAGGTTCTCTATGAGGCTGATCTCGAGCACTCCCCTGTCGTCGACATCGATCTCGACGCATGGAATCTGAGACAACCCTGCCTCAACCGAGGCGCGATAGCGACGTTCGCCGGCGATGATTTGGAATTTCTCGCCCGACGGGCGAACGAGAACAGGCTCGAGGACTCCCTTCTCCTTGATCGATGAGACCAGGTCGGCGATGTCGCCAAACGATCGTCGGGGCTGATCGGGGTTGGGCACAAGCAGGTCGAGCGGGATCAATCGTCCTATCGCCGTGTTGGGACCCGCGGAGAGGTTGTCGACAAAGTGATAGTCGTGACGCATGCGACGCTGATTGGGCAGACCGCGCGGCTTAGACACGTCCTATGACCTCTTCGGAGAGCTTGTAGTATTCGAGGGCGCCGGTGGAGTGCGGCGCAAAGCTGAAAATCGATTCCTTGTATGCCGGGCTCTCTTCCAAGCGAACGCTTCTGGAGATTATGGTCCGGAAGACCTTCGTCCCGAAGACCTCTTTGATGTGACTCTTGATGTCGCGAGCCAGGACGGTGCGCTTGTCATGGATTGTGATGACGACGCCGAGAAACTCCAGCGCCGGGTTTGGGCGCGCCTTGATTTTCTCAACCGTCTCGAGCAAGTCGTCGGTCCCCTCCAGGGCAAAGTAAGAGGACTGGATCGGCACGAGGAGATGTGTTGCGGCGACCAGGGCGTTGACGGTCAAGAGACCCAGTGTAGGCGGTGTGTCCATGACGATGTACTGGTAATCTGGGGCTACGATCTTGAGTCGGTCCTTGAGGCGGAAGTGACTGTCGATGTCCCCGAGCAGTTTGCTCTCGAACTTGGCGAGGCTGATCCGTGCCGGGATGAGGTCGAGATGCTTCAGGTTGGTCTTGTGTACAGCGTCCTTGAGAGTCTTGTCGTCATCGACGAGCGACTCGTAGACCGATCCGTGGAGCTGCTCGGGATCAAGAAATGAGAGGGTTGCGTTCCCCTGGGGATCCAGATCGAGAAGTAGAGTTGAGAGCCCCTTCTGCGCCAGGGCTGCGGCCAAATTGATGGCGGTGGTGGTCTTCCCGACTCCGCCCTTCTGATTGGCGATGGCGAGGATCACGTCCCGGTGGTCTCCGCTCTTCGACCCAAGTCAGGAGATTTTGCAAGCTGCCAGGGTCTTAGTTCCATGAGAAGGCCCGGCGGTGTCTTATACCGGAGGCGACCGTGGCTGTCAAGGATTGCTGGGTCAGATGGTATTGCGCGTGAATATATATAAGTTATTTGTTTTCAGTAGTTTACAGTGATACATCAGTCACATCTCATACTTTCCCATCTCGTCGGGGTCGAGATTTTCGAGCCACTTTCGTATGCGCTCCGATTCACCGGCATCTTTGGTGAGGTCGGTGTTCTTGGCCTTCTCGATCACCTCGGTGTTGACGAAGATCGGCGACCCGGTGCGTAATGCCAGGGCGATGGCGTCACTCGGTCGCGAGTCGATCGGAAAGAGCCGCCCCTCGTGATTCAGGAAGATGAGGGCGTAGAAGGTGTTGTCCTTGAGATCGGTGATGACCACCTTTTCGACGGACGCCTGCATCCCGGAGATCATGCTCTTGAGCAGGTCGTGCGTCATCGGGCGCGGAGTGGCTATCTTCTCGATCTGGAGAGCGATGGCGTTCGCCTCGAAAATGCCGACCCAGATCGGGAGGACCGCGGAGCTTGCGGGATCGCGCAGGATGATGATCGGCATGTTGGTGATTGGGTCGATCATCAACCCTTTGATCTTCATTTCCAGTTCCATGGGTGCGGGGCCCTTCCTCAGATTTCCCCTGGCAAATGGTTACCTTTTATAGCCTGCCCCTCTGGGCAAGTCAAGCGACATCGGCATGTGCAAGAGGCTGTCCGGTGAGGGAGTGGGCATGAGCCCGCGTAATCCGGACTCGCAGGAAACCGTTGGCGTCGGGCGCTGCTTGGGGTACGTGGACGATTCGGTTGCAGGAGGTGCGCCCCTTGACGACGCCGTCGTCGCGGCGGCTGGGACCATCGAGGAGGACCTCGAAAGTCCGCCCGATCAGGGATCGGTTGAGCCTCTCCTGGATCTCCTCCTGCATCTGGAGGAGGGTGACCAGGCGCGTGCGCGATTCCTCCTGCCGTGGGGCGCCCGCGATCTCCGCAGCGGGGGTGCCGGGTCGGGGGGAGAAGGCGAAGGCGTAAACCTGGTCAAACTGCACCTCACGCAGCAGCGCGAGGGTCGCCTCGAAATCAACGTGGCTCTCCCCCGGAAAGCCGACGATGACATCGGTGCTCAGGGCGATATCGGGTCGGGCGCGTCGCAGGTCGTCGATGATCTCCAGGTATCGGGCCCGTGTGTATCCACGGTTCATCGCGCGCAGGACCGAGTCGGAGCCCGACTGAACCGGCAGGTGGAGATGGTTGCAGACGGAGGGGACGTCGCGCATCGCCTCGATGATCGGTCGCTTCAGGTGCCCGGGGTGCGAGGTCGTGAAGCGCACCCGGCGCACGCCGGGCAAGCGGTCCACCATCCAGAGAAGCGAAGCCAGCGTGTCGACGCCGTGGTGGTAGGCATTGACATTCTGCCCCAGGAGCTCGATCTCGCAGTAGCCATGCTCGGCCAGGGAGCGCGCCTCGGCCACGATCTGCTCGGGCGCCCGGTACGCTTCTCTCCCGCGTGTATACGGCACGATGCAGTAGGTGCAGGCCTTGTTACACCCTTCCATGACGGTCACGTAGGCTCGGGGTCCCGCCGCCCGGGCGATCGTCGCGGACGGGAAGACGAGCGGCTCGTCGTCGCGCGCCAGGCTGATCGAGCGCCCGTCGCGTCTGGCTGCCTCGAGCACCGACCCGAGCCGGGCGATCGTGCGCGGTCCCATGACCAGGTCGACGTACGGTGCCCGCCGGAAGATGGCCTCCCCTTCCTGCTGGCCCAGGCAGCCGCACACGCCGATGAGCAGATCGGGATTCGTCTCCTTGAGCGGGCGCAGCTCGCCGAGGCGCGAGAAGACCTTCTCGGCCGCCTTCTCGCGGACGGTGCAGGTGTTCAAGAGGATGAGGTCGGCGAGGGAAGCGTCGGAGGTGGGCTCGTAGCCGAGGGGCGTAAGAAGCCCGGCCAGCTTCTCCGAGTCGTGGGCGTTCATCTGGCAGCCCCAGGTCTCGATCAGGTAACGCCTCACCGACTACTCCCCTGCCGGTGACCGCGCGGCCGTCGGCGCGCCGCGCCGACGACGGACGCGAGGCTCGAAAGAAGCGGTCGAAGCCGACGGTACGTCGAATCGAGCGCCTCGGGGATGACACGCGTGCCGTGCACGACCGTCATGAAGTTGGTGTCGCCGTCCCAGCGCGGCACCAGATGCATGTGGACGTGCCCTTCGATGCCCGCCCCCGCGCTGCGTCCGAGATTCATCCCCAGATTGATCCCCGTCGGCCGATACGCGGTGCGCAAGGCCGCCTCGCAGCGCACCACGAGGCCGATCATCTCCTCGAGCACCGGCACCGGTGCGTCCTGGAGCGAGCCGATGTGTGCGCTCGGCACGATCATCAGGTGTCCGTTGTTGTAGGGGTACTTGTTGAGGATGACGAAGTTGGACCGTCCCCGCAGCAGGATCAAATTGCGCCGATCGCGGCGCTCTTTGAGGACGCGACAGAAGACGCATCCGCGGGCTTTCCTGCGATCGGGAGTGGTGATGTATCGCAGGCGCCACGGGCTGAAGAGCTTGTCCATGCGGTTGACGCGTCCCGGAGCGCCGGGCGCCGGCGGGACTATGGCTCGGTGCCCGGGGAGGAGGCGGACGTGGCGGCTCGTTCGAGCGCACCGGCGACCGTGTTGATCAGCTCTTTGAGCTCCTTGCCAGGCTTGAAGTACGGGATGCGCTTGGCCGGGACATCCACCTTGTCCCCCGTCTTCGGGTTGCGGCCCTGTCGGGAACGCCTCTGTCGGATGCGGAAGCTGCCGAAACCCCGCAGCTCGATCTTCTCGTCCTTCTGCAGCGCATCGATGATCGAGTCGAAGACCGTATTGACGATGATCTCCGAGTGCTTCTTCGTCAAGTCTGACACCCGGGCCACTTCTTCAACCAGCTCGGCCTTGGTCATGAACCAGCCCTCGCGCTGTTGACCGGTGCGTGCGCCGGTCTCCCGTGCCGACCTACTCGTCCTCTCCCTCTTCGAAGGAATCGCGGCCGCCGCGACGGCGCTTCTCCTCGCGCCGGCGCCCACCCGCATGCCCGGCCACTTCGCCGAGGTTGATGGCGCCGCTGCCCTGCGTCCGCATGTAGGCTCGCACGTCCTCGCGCCCCTGATCCTGGAGGGCACCCTTGATGGACAGGCCGATCTTCTGTTCGGCGATGTCGATCTTGATGACCTTCGCGGTGACCGCCTGGTCGAGGGACAGTCGATCGGACGGCTTCTCGACCCGCTCCTCGGCGATCTCGGAAACGTGCACCAGGCCCTCGATCCCCTCGACGATCTCGACGAAGGCCCCGAAGTCGGTCAGGCGCACGATGCGACCGGTGATCAGGTCGCCGATGACATGATTCTTGAAGAACTCCTCCCACACGTTCGGCTGGAGCTGCTTGATTCCGAGGGAGAGACGCTGGTTCTCGGAGTCGATCTTCAGGATCACCGCCTCGACGTCGTCCCCCTTCTTCAACATCTCGGAGGGGTGCTTCAGGCGCTTGGTCCACGACATGTCGGAGATGTGCACGAGCCCGTCAATCCCCTCCTCGACTTCGATGAAGGCGCCGAAATCGGTCAGGTTGCGGACTTTGCCGGTGATGCGGTCCCCTTCGTGGTATTTTTCGCCGATCATGTGCCAGGGGTTGGGCTCGGTCTGCCTCAATCCGAGAGACAGCCGGCGCGCCGCCTTGTCGACGTCGAGCACGACCGCCTCGACGGTGTCTCCCACGTTGAGGACCTTCGAGGGGTGCTTCACTCGCTTGGTCCAGGACATCTCGGAAACGTGGATCAGCCCCTCGACCCCCGGCTCGAGCTCTATGAAAGCGCCGTAGTCGGTCAGGCTGACCACCTTGCCGCGCACACGCGACTCGCGTGCGTACTTGTCCTCCACGTTCTCCCAAGGATCTGAGCTGCGCTGCTTGTAGCCGAGGGAGACCCGCTCTTTGTCCGGGTCGAACTTGAGGACCACCACCTCGACTTCGTCTCCCACCACGAACAGCTCGGAGGGGTGATTGACGCGGCCCCAGGACATGTCGGTCTTGTGCAGCAGGCCGTCGATCCCGCCCAGGTCGATGAAGGCGCCGTACTCGGTGATGTTCTTCACGGTGCCCCGGATCACCTTCCCCTCGTTCAACCCGTCCAGCGTGCGACGTTTCTTGTGCGCGTTCTCCTCCTCGAGCACCGCCTTGCGGGAGAGCACGATGTTGCCGCGCTTGCGGTTCACCTTGATGACCCGCATCTGCAGCTCTTTCCCCTTCATCGCATCGAGGTTGCGCACCGGGCGAATGTCGACGAGCGAACCGGGGAGAAAGGCGCGCACACCGATGTCGACCGCCAGGCCACCCTTGATCCTCTCCTTGACGATCCCGGTGACCGGCCTGCCGTCGGTGTAGGCGTGCTCAATCTCCTCCCAGATCTTCATCTTCTCGGCCTTCTCCTTGGAGAGGACGACGTAGCCGTCCTTGTTCTCGGTCTTCTCCAGGAGGACATCGATCTCGTCCCCGACGGTCACGTGCGGCTTTCCGTCGGGACCGATGAACTCGTCCAGATCGATGATGCCTTCGGACTTGTAACCGACGTCGACGATCACGTCCCCACCGCTGATGCGCAGGATGCGGCCACGCACCACCTCGCCCTCGGCCAGGGTGCGAAGGGATTGGTCGTACATGTCGAGAAGCTTCTCGTACTCGCCGTCCGAGAATTCGGCGATGACGCCGTCCATCGGCCTGAGTGGCTGTGTGCGCTTGGGCTTGTGGGGGCGGGACAGGCTCTGGGGATCTGCATCGAGCTGCCCCATGGTGGGATCATCCTTCATTTTCTGTAAATCCATGCAGGCTGGTACCTCCTTGTCGATTCGGCCGCCGGTGGCCTGATTCCGGTCGTGCCGTTCATCGAACGCCCATCGGCGTTCTTCTCCATCCAGGTCCAAGCCGGGTCAAAACCCCTTGGCAGGATTTCGCAATGATACCGACCGGCCATGGTTCTGTCAAGGAGAAAAACTTTGTTTTCATTGGATTACGAGGCCGAGCGACCCCCGGGGCCGGCCTCGTCACCGCCCTGGAGGACCTGGTCCAGGGTGGTGAGAAATCGCTCATTCTCGGCGCGCGTTCCGATCGAAACCCGAACGGCGTCCTGGTATCCGTAGGGCTCCATCGGTCGGATGATCACGCCCAGGCTCAGCAGCCGGCGGTAGAGCGTCTCACCCTTCGTCCTGGTCCGAACCAGGAAGAAGTTGGCGACCGTCGGCACGAAATCGATGCCACGGCGCCGGAACTCTCCGGCCAGATAACGTGCCTCTCTTGAGTTTTCCGCCCGGGAGCGGGCCACATGCTCGGCGTCCGACAGGGCGGCCCGCGCCGCCGCCTGGGCCAGGACCGAAGTGTTGAACGGCGAGCGCACCGCGTCGAGCGCCACCGCCACCTCCCGGGAGCTCACGGCGTAGCCGATTCGCATCCCGGCCAGACCGTGGATCTTCGAGAAGGTCCTCAGGATGACGAGGTTGTGACCCGCTTTCAGATACTCCAGGCAACTGGGGTAGTCGGACGCCTCGACGTAGTCGGAGTAGGCCTCGTCGACGATGGTCAGCACGTGCCTCGGCAGCCGGGCCAGGTACTCCTCCATTTCGGAGCACGACACGGAGGTGCCGGTCGGGTTGTTCGGGTTGCCGATGTAGACCAGCGCGGTCGAGTCGTCGCAGGCGGCCGCCATGCGTTCCAGGTCGTGCCGCTCGTTCTTCAGCGGGACCAGTCGCAAGGGTGCCCCCATGGCCCGCACGGCCAGACGGTAGATGATGAACGCCGGCTCGGCGACGACCGCTCCCCGCTGCGCCGACAGGAAGACCTTCGCCGCGATCTCCAGAAGCTCGGTCGAGCCGTTGCCGAGAACGATCTGGGTGGCGGGAAATCCGATGTCGTCGGCGAGCGCCTGGCGCAAAGCCTGGCCGCTGCCGTCCGGATAACGGTGGACACCCGACGCGACGTCCCGGATCGCCTGGAGAGCGCGGGGCGACGGGCCGAGCGGGTTTTCATTGCTGGCCAGCTTCACGACCTGCCGCAAGCCCGATCGACGCTCCGCCTCTTCGATCGGTGTGCCGGGAACGTAAGGAGAGATCTCACCGATGTGGGCCGGGATCCGGATGCTCACGCGCCCTCCTTCAACCGGGTGAGCTCGGACTCCGTGAGGGGTCGAAACTCGCCCGGCTTCAGCAGCCGGTCGCTGATCGGGCCGATGGCGATGCGCCTCAGCTTCAGGACCGGATGCCCCAGACGCTCGAAGGTGCGACGGATCTGGTTCTTCTGCCCCTCGTAGAGCACGACCTCGAGCCAGCTGTTGACCTGTGACGAGACGCGTGTGACTCGCGCCGGCAGGCTCTTCCGGCCATCCAGATAGAGGCCCCGTCGCACCGCCTCCAGGACCTCCGTCGGCACCGCTCCCTTGACTTTGACTCGATACACCTTCGGGACGTGGTTGGTGGGATGCGTCAGTCGGTAGGCCAGATCGCCGTCGTTGGTCAGAATCAACAGCCCTTCGGTGTTCCAGTCCAGCCGGCCTACGGGAAAGACACGCTCGCCGATTCCCGGAAGCAGGTCCAGGACGGTGGGCCGACCCTGCGGATCGGAGGCGGAGGTGATGAACCCCCTGGGCTTGTGCAGGAGGAAATAGACACGCCGCCCCCCGCCTCGCACCCGCCGACCGTCGACACGCACCGTGTCCCGGTCCGGCTCGACACGCGTACCGAGGACGGTCACGATGCGCCCGTTGACTTCGACGCGGCCGCCCTGGATCATCCTCTCCGCCTCGCGGCGCGAGGCGATGCCGGCGGCGGCGAGGAACTTCTGCAGGCGGACTCCCTCGATCGCCTCAGGAGTCGTCGCCGTCGTCCTCCCGCTCGATTTCGTCCTCATCCTCGAACTCGTCCGTCTCATCGTCCTCGTCGGCGACCTCCTCCTCGAACGGGCCGGCCACCGCCGCCTGTGCCGGCGCGGCCGCCGCCTCCGCGGGATGGGGGGCGGCCATCTGGGATACGATCTCCCCGAACTCCTCGATGCTCGGCAGGTCGGCCAGGGAGTTGAGTCCGAAGTGGGTCAGGAACTCCTGCGTCGTCCCGTAGAGGATCGGCTTGCCGACCACCTTTTTCCGCCCCAGCACGCGCACCAGCCTCTTGTCGAGCAGCGCCTCCAGGACCGAGCCCGGGTCGGTGCCGCGGATCGCCTGGATCTCGGGCGTGGTCACCGGCTGGCGGTAGGCGACGATGGCCAGCGTCTCGAGTGCGGCGGCCGACAGGCGCCTCCGGTTGCGCTGCCGGAAGAGTGCGCGCACCCACTCGCCATGCTCCCCCTTCGTCGTCATGCGATAGCCGCCGGCCACCCGGCTGATGC
>DASTNM010000578.1:0-6399 GCA_035762745.1 Candidatus Polarisedimenticolia bacterium | reverse complement strand
CCCGACCAGCCGGCGGTCTACGCCGAGTACTACCCGACCCAGATGTTCGGAGCCAGGGGCCCCGACAAGGCGCTGATCGACAAGTACGTCCCGGATCGCCCGGTGATCTGGGAAGACTGGGCGGGCCACGCCGTTGCCCTGAACTCGAAGGCGCTCGCGCTGATGGGGATCGACAAGGACACGCCCGACCCCGAGCCGGGGGTGTCCTACTTCGTGCGCGACGCGCAGGGGAATCCCACGGGGTGGGTGAAGGAGGGTGCCCACGAGTCCTTCCTGCCGAAGCTCTACAAGGCGATCAACTGGTCGCCGCCGCAGGAAGTTTCCCCCGACCTGCTCAACACCTATCTCGAGAGGCTGTCCGCTTACGGCGAGGTCGCGGTGTTCGACGCCGGCGGCTCACAGGACACCTTCAAGGCGCTTTCGGCGCTCGACAGCCAGGGCAAACTGCATCTGTACTACGAGGGGTCGAGAGTCTTCGAGACCCTCGCCGAGCTGCCGCAACGGATCGCCGAGGTGCGGGACTGGCAGGCCCGGTTCGGCGGCAAGCACGTTCGCGTCAACACGATGAAGCTCTATCTCGACGGGACCAGCGAGATCTCGACGAGCGCTCTGCTCGAGCCGTTCGCCAACGATCCCAGGAGCTCCGGCAGGTTGCGCCTGAGCCCGGAGGATCTCGTCCAGAGTCTGCTCAGACTCAACCGGGAAGCCATCGATCTGCACATCCACGTGACCGGTGACCGCGCCTTCCGGGCGGCGTTGGACGCCGTCGAGGCGGCGCGCAAGCAGCTGGGCGACGCCTGGAGGATCCAGGTGACGCTCGCCCACTGCGAGCTCATCTCCGACCAGGACTTCCCGCGGGTGGCCAGGCTGGGCGTCCTGATCAACTGGACACCGCACTGGTCGGGAGGCTCCTTCCAGGGCCTGCAAGAGACGCTCGGGATGGAGCGCTACAACAACATGTACCGGTTTCAGCCGATCATCTCGACGGGCGGGACGGTCGACTTCGGCAGCGACGTCGTCTCGCTGTACGAATGGGACCGTGCCAATCCGTACCTGGGCATGCAGATCGCCCATACGCGCTTCGACACCGATTCGCGCTATCAGGTTCACGGCGTTCGCAAACCGGTGTCCGAGATGCTGCAGCTGCGCGACTTGATGAAGGGCTACACCATCAACGGCGCCGTGCAGCTGCGGCTGGCCGACAGGATGGGATCGATCGAGGTCGGAAAGCTCGCCAACCTGGTGGTTCTGGACAAGGATCTGTTCAGCGTGCCCGCCGATCAAATCCAGTTCATTCACCCGGTCGCGGTCATGTTCGAGGGGAAGATCGTCCAGGGGGCGCTCGGACCCTGAAGGGCGGAGCGGACGCTCGATGAACCACAGACAGGTTTCCTCCGGTGCCTCGTCCACGCGTCGACTGGCCCGGGCGCTTCCGCCCCGGGCGGCGTTCGCGCGCCGACTGCTCCGGAACGGCGCCATCGGCTTCGGCATCATCGTTGCCTGCCTGAGCCTCGGCATCGTCGGCTATCATGTCTGCGGTGGGCTGGGCTGGCTGGATGCCCTGCTCAACGCCTCGATGATCCTGACCGGGATGGGCCCCGTGGATCCGATGACCAGCGCGGCCGCGAAGCTGTTCGCGTCGTTCTACGCGCTGTTCAGCGGCGTTGCCTTCATCACCACGATGGGTGTCCTCCTGGCGCCGGTCGTCCACCGCTTCCTGCATCGCTTCCACCTGGAGCTCTCCGCGGATGCCCCGGAAGGCCAGGAGGGATCGAAGGAGGCGGATTGAGTCGTGGCGTGCCGGTGACAGCCCGCGCCCGGCCGGAGTGCGCCGGCCGGATTCGTTCCGAGGGCAGGAGGGTCGGCTGATGCGGTCGTGCGCTGTGGTGCTCGGGATGACGCTCGGAATGGTTTGCCTCCCCGCGCTCGCGGACGGCGCGGGCGAGACCGGAGGCAAGGCCGCGGCGCCCGCCCCCGGCTTCGCGGATCAGGTGGCGCGCGCCCGGAAGGATATCGCAGGCAAGAAGGGGGCCGCCTACGACGTGGAGTTGAACAAGCAGTTCGCGAGCCGGCACGTCGACACGGTCGGGAGTTGCGTCGAGGCCTCGGGAGAGTCGGAGCCGGTGGCGTTCCAGGTGGTCATCGTGGTGGCGAAGGACGGCAAGGTGAGCAGCGTGAGCGTGAACCCTGAGACCGAGGTGGCGCAATGCCTCCGGAAAGCGCTCCTCCAGGAGACCTTCCCGAAGCCGCCGTTCGCCCCCTTCTACGACCTGCTGGAAATGTCTTTCGAGTAAGTGTCACCACCCGATGAGCCGCGCGCCGCGTCCACTGCCGCTCCGGTTCCATCCCGCCACGCCTTCGCGCTGGGTCGACATCGAGAGACTCCTCGGGGAGCGTGGAGGGTGCGGCGGCTGCTGGTGCATGGCCTGGAGGCTCTCACCCACGGACTGGAAAGCGGGGAAGGGGGTGGGGAACCGGCGCCTGCTCAGACGGCTCGTTCACCGGGGCGGCGTCCCCGGCATCCTCGGGTACCTCGGTCGCGAGCCGGTCGCCTGGTGCGCCATGGCGCCGCGGCGGGTCTACTCGTTCCTGCACCGATCGCGCGTCCTGCGTCCGGTGGACGACCACGAGGTCTGGTCGATCTCCTGCCTCTATGTTTCGAAGGAGCATCGCCGGCGCGGAATCTCGCGGCAGATTCTCCGGGCCGCGGTCGCCTACGCGGGAAAGCGCGGTGCCGCCATCGTCGAGGGATACCCGACGGTGCCGTTCGCGGCGAAGACGCCCGATCCTTTCCTGTGGACCGGGACGGTCTCGGCGTTCAGGAAGGCGGGGTTCGTGGAGGTGGCGCGCAGGTCGAAGAGCCGGCCGATCATGCGATGCCCGTGCGACGGGGAGCGGGAGACGAGGCGGAGTCGCGTGCGGCGTGCCGGCGCCCCGGCGCCCTCCTGACGGCCGCCTGAGCCCGGGCGGAGAGCGCGTGGCGCAGGCAGGGGAGCGGCGGCCGATCGTCGTGATCGGCGCCGGGGCGGCCGGGATCCTGGCGGCGATCTTCGCCGGCGGCAGCGGCCGCCCCGTCCTGCTCCTGGAGAGGACCCGGGACGGCGGGCGCAAGATCCTGATCAGCGGCGGAGGGCGCTGCAACATCCTGCCGTCGGCGCTCGGCCCGGAGCGCTTCGTCACTGCTTCGTCCCCCAACACCCTGCGGAAAATCCTGGGCTCCTGGCCTCTCGACCAGCAACGGCGCTTCTTCGAGTCGGAGGTAGGGCTGCCGCTCGCCCTCGAAACCTCGACCGGCAAGCTCTTCCCGGCCTCGAACAGCGCCCGCCAGGTGCGCGACCGGCTGCTGTCGCTGGCGACTCGCCGGGGCGTGACGACACGCTTCCAGGCGCTGGTCATCGGGCTAGAGCAGCCGGTCCGCCGCGAGACCGGTTCGGGCGCGGCGGCCTGGACGGTGCGTCTGGACGGCGGGGAGTCGATCGAGGCGTCCCGGGTCATCCTGGCCTCCGGTGGGCTGTCGGTCCCGACGACAGGCAGCGACGGGATCGGGTTGGACCTGGCGCGCCGCCTCGGGCACACCATCCACGACACCTATCCGGCCCTGACGCCGCTGACCGCCGAGCCGCATCCGTATCCCGCGCTGGCCGGGGTCTCGGCGGTGGTCACGCTCAGGGCTCCGGGCGCGCCACGGGCGCAGGCCACGACGCGCGGTGGATTCCTGGTGACGCACCGCGGCTTCAGCGGTCCGGCGGTGCTCGACATCTCGCATCTGGCGGTGCTGTCGCGCCGGGCAGGCGGCCCGCTGCAGCCGATCCTCGTGCAGTGGACGGATCGAGGGCCGGATGACTGGGATCGGCTGCTGCGGGGGGGTCGCGGCGGCATCCTGTCGGTGCTGCGCCGGCAACTGCCGGCCCGGCTGGCGGAGGCGCTCCTGGCGGGCGTGGGAATCGAGGCGGACCGCGCCCTGTCGCAGCTGCGGCGGGAGGAGCGCCGGCGGCTGGTCGAGAGGCTGGCTCGGGACCCGCTGCCCTGGACCGGGGACGAGGGGTACGGGAAGGCGGAGGTGACCGGAGGGGGCGTGGCGCTCGGCGAGATCGAGCCGCGGACGCTCGAGAGCCGGATCCATCCCGGGCTCTTCCTGTGCGGCGAGATCCTCGACGCCTTCGGTCCGATCGGCGGATACAACTTCGCCTGGGCCTGGGCGACCGGGCGGGCCGCCGGGCTGGGCGCCGCCGGGCCCCCGATCTAGGAGCTCATCTCATGGGGACTCCTCGCGGGAGCGGAGAGTCCGGCCGGCGGGTCGGGGCCCTGTGCTAAACTCCTCGGCCGCGACAGGGGAAGACCAGGAACGAGGCCTTGATGCCGGACATCTTGAAGATAGCCGCCGCCCTTCTGGTTCTGATCCTGGGGACGCGCGCCGCCGCCTGGGGTGAGACGCCGAAGGGCGGCACGAAGGTCTTCCCCTACCCGATCCACCAAACGGTCCTCGGAAACGGTCTCAAGGTGGTCGTGGTGCCGTTCGACAGTCCCGGCCTCGTCGCCTATTGGACCGTGGTGCGGGTCGGATCGCGCAACGAGATCGAGCCGGGCAAGTCGGGGTTCGCGCACTTCTTCGAGCACATGATGTTCCGCGGCACGGAGCGCTACCCGAAAGAGCGCTTCACCGCCGTCCTGAAGGGTCTCGGCGCCGATCACAACGCCTTCACGACCGACGACTTCACCGCCTATCACATCCTGGGGCCGACAGCGTCCCTCGAGACGATCATGACCCTCGAGTCGGATCGCTTCATGAACCTGAAGTACTCGGTCGAGGACTTCAAGCAGGAGGCGGGGGCGGTGCTCGGCGAGTACAACAAGAACGCCTCGAATCCCTTCCAGATGCTGAACGAGAGAATGCGCGATGCCGCGTTCACGGCGCACACCTACAAGCACACGACGATCGGTTTCCTGCGCGATGTGCAGGACATGCCGAACCAGTACGAGTACAGCCGGCAATTCTTCGATCGCTTCTACCGCCCGGAGAACTGCATCCTCCTCGTCGTGGGAGACGTCGACCCGGCGAAGGTGACGCCGCTGGCGCGCACCTACTACGGCGCCTGGAAGAAGGGGACGCACCGCTTCGAGGTGGCGGGCGAGCCGCCGCAGGCGGCCGAGAAGCGGGTGGCGGTGGACTGGCCGAACCCGACGCTACCGTACCTTTACGTCGCCTACCACGCCCCCGCCTTCTCGACCACGCTGATCGACATGCCGGCGCTCGACCTGGTGTCGCAGCTCCTGTTCTCGGAGGCCGCTCCGCTCTATCAGAAGCTGGTGGTCGAGGAGCAGGAGGTCGATCTCCTGACCGGGGGCTCGGCCGACCATCGCGACCCGTACCTGTTCGACATCATCGCACGCGTCCGGAAACCCGGGCGCGTCGCCTACGTCGAGGGGGCGATCGGCGCCGCCCTGGACGATCTCAAGACCAAGCCGGTCGATGCGGCGCGCCTGGAGCAGGTCAAGTCGCACATGAAGTATGGCTACGCCATGGGGCTCGACACGGCCGATGCCGTCGCCGCCAGCCTGGCGCACTACCTGAACCTCACCGGCAACCCGGAGGCGGTCAACCAGGTCTACGCCCTCTACGACCGCGTCACACCGGAGGAGGTCAGGAGCGTGGCCAGGAAATATTTCGTGGCCTCCGGGCGCACGGTCGTGACGTTGACCCACAAGAGCGCCGCGGCGGAGGCGGCGGGGGGCGGCAAGACCTCCGGCGGTGAGAGCCGTTGATGCTGCTCGCCGCTGTGCTGGCGGCCGCGCTGGCGGGCGGGAGCGCCGGGGCGGGGGAGACGACGAAGATGGAGCGGACACCTGAGACGGCCGGGAGGAGTGAAGTCAGCCTTAGTCTTCTCCCGATCCCGGCCTCGCCCCTCCTGACGTTCCGAATCGAGTTCCGCGTCGGATCGATCGATGACCCGCGCGGCAAGGAGGGGCTCAACGCTTTGACCGCCCTCACCATCGGCCAGGGCGGCACGAAGGATCTGACCTACCGTGAGGTCACCGATCGCCTCTACCCGATGGCGGCCTCAATTCACGCGCAACCGGACCGCGAGGTCACCACCTTCGTGGGCGAGGTGCACCGCGATCACCTGCGAGGGTTCTACCAGATCCTCACCGACCTGATCCTGAAGCCGCGCTTCGACCCGGCCGATTTCGGCCGGGTGCGCGACAATCTGGTTGCCCAGCTCGAGACCAACCTGCGCGGCAGCGACGACGAGGGGCTGGGGAAGGAGACGCTCAACTGGATGATGTACGAAGGGCTGCCGGCCGGCCATCCGAACATCGGCACGGTGCAGGGGCTCAAGGGGATCACCCTGGAGGAGGTCAAGGCCTTCTACGGCGCGCACTACACCCGCGACCAGATGA
>DASTNM010000577.1:0-3053 GCA_035762745.1 Candidatus Polarisedimenticolia bacterium | reverse complement strand
CACACCGGCGGCCGCCGGCGCAGCGATCCGGCCCGCCGACAGATAGAGGAACGGATAGATCGGCAGCAGGTGCCGCAGCCCGATGTTGACCTTCCACAGACAGGTGATGCCGAGAGTCGCCAGGATCGGGATCCAGAGGAACATCTCGTCCAGAACCCCGCGCCGGGTGCCGCGCGCCAGCGCGACGAGCGACATCAGGATCAACACGAGCGTCCCGATCGGTGTCTTGATCAGGTAGGCGAACAGGAAGTAGTACCACCAGCCGGTCTCGGAGAGCCTTCCCGCCAGGTAAGCCGTGTGTCCGATCGCCGAATGGTGCTGGTTGCGCTCGAGGCCGAGGAGGAAAGCGGGCAGGCCGACGACGCCGTAGGAGGCCGCGACGACCAGGAGCGCCACCGCCGCGACGAGCAGACCCGCCAGAGTCAGTGAGGCCAGGCGACGCGACGCAGTGCGGGACTCGATGGCGGTCTCGGCTCCCGATCCGCCTCCGGCCGACCAGGGCCGCTCGGGCAGCGGCGTCCGCTTCAGGAACAGCGCCAGTGCCAGGAGGGCCAGGATCGGCAGCAGCCACAGGGCGGTGAACTTGGAGGCGAAGGCGCCGCCGACCGCCAGGCCCACGAGGAGCAGCCGTGCCGGTGTGGGTCTCCCGGACCACGACCACAGGGCGTAGACCGAGAGGAAGATGAAGAGTGTCACGCCGAGATCGGTCGTCACCAGGCAGGAGTGCGCCACGACGTTCGGATCGAGAACGTAGAGCGCCAGCGCCAGAAGGGCGGCGCGGGGACCGAAGAGCCTCCGCCCCCAGTGGAACAGGGCCCACCCCAGAGCGAGAGACAGGGCCAGGATCGGCAGACGGGCCAAAAGCAGGATCGTGTCGTTCGGGACGTTGTTCTCGTGCACGAACCGCTGCCCGATGGTCCACTCGTCGGCTCGATCCCACAGCGGCCCCCAGGGGAACTGGAGGCGCAGCATCAAAAGCGGCAGCGCCGCCAGCTCTTTGATCAGGGGAGGGTGCTCGGGGTTCAGGCGGAAGTCGAGGGTCTCGAGGTAGGAATAACCGGCCGCGAGGTGAGCCCCTTCGTCGCTGGTCTGCGATGCATAGCCGATGAAGACCAGCCCCTGGAGGAAGAGCAGGCCAAGGAGAAGGAGCGCCGCGCCGCCGGCGCGCGTCTCTCGCGGTTGGCCCGGCGCCGGCGCGCGGGGGATCTGCTGCCCTCGGGGTCTTCCGTGCGTCATCTCGGCGGCCGCCGGGCGGGCCGGTAGGCGCGCGCGGCCGGGCGATGCTACTGCACCACCCGGAGGGCGTCAACCGCGCCGGGCCTCGAGGCCGCGGGATCCTTGCCTTCGTGACGGCGGCAGCCCGGGTGTCACGGCGAGGAGGCCTTCGCCGTGTGCTAAGATTCGCGCGATGACCTCCGAACGACGAGGATTCGCGGGCCATCCGCTGGTCCTGGGCGGGCTCCTCGTTATTCTGCTGGGCCAGATGCTGGCGGCCAGCCGGCTCAAGTCGCCGACGTTCGACGAGCCGGCCCACATCGGTGCCGGCTTCTCCTATCTCAAGACCGGACAGTTCAAGGTCAACCTGCAGCATCCGCCCCTGCTCAAGGAGATCGGGGCGCTGCCGCTGCTTCTCATCGGGGCCCGCTGGCCGATGAGCGAAAAGGACTGGGAGGCGGTCGGCGTTCCCTCGGAGCCCTGGGTGCAGTGGAGCCTGGGAGAGGACGTCATCTTCGGCAACGACGCCTCGCGCGTCATGTTCTCGACCCGCCTGCCGTTCATGCTGCTCACCGTCCTGCTCGGGATCCTGATCTACGCCTGGGGCCGGAAGATCCTCGGCAGAGGCGCGGCGGCCGGCGCCCTCCTCCTCTTCGCCCTCGACCCGACGATCGTGGCGCACGGCCAGCTGGTGGCGATGGACGTCGGCTTCGCCGCCTTCGGTTTCCTGTTTCTGTATGCCCTCTGGTCGTACCTGAATCACCGGAGCCTCAGGCGGCTCCTGGGCTGCGGCCTGGCGCTCGGCGCGGCGCTGGCGACGAAGTTCTCGGCCGTGGTGCTGCTGCCGCTCGCCGCGATCCTGGTCCTCGCCGCCAGCCGCTGGATCCCCGAGGCGGTTCCGCGGCGCCCTTCGTCCCTGGCCGACCCGTATGCCTCGGACGACGGCGGCCAGCGGATCGTCTGGTGCGTCTATGCGATCGTGTCGCTGGTGCTCGTGGCGGCGGTGCTCATCTACGCCCTCTACTTCTTCCCCGCCAACCCTTTCCTCTATGTCGAGGGGATGCAGCTGGTGAACGCCGACCATGACGCCTCCTACTGGCCTTACATGGCAGGCCACTTCCAGCCGAGCTTCTGGACGTATTACGCCGTCGCTTATCTATTGAAGGAGCCGATTCCCACGCTGCTCCTCGTGGCGTTCGGCATCCTGGCGCTTCTCCGGCGGGGCGCGGCGGCGACTCTCGACCGCGTCTTCCTGCTGCTGCCGCCGGCGCTCCTCTTCCTGGTGCACGCGCTGTTCTCCCACAACCTCGGCTTCCGCTACGTCATCCCGGCGCTGCCGTTTCTCTACCTGGTGGGAGGCGCAGGGCTGCGCTGGCTCTGGGGAGAACGAAGCCCCTGGCGGCGCGTTGCGGCCGTGACGCTGTGCGCCTGGCTCCCGGTGGGCGCCGCCGGGATCTATCCCGACCATCTCTCCTACTTCAACGAGCTGGCCTGCCTGCTGGCGGCGCCGGGGCGGGTCGGGCTCGACGGCGGGACGCGCTGCGGCCCGCTGTGGCTCGACGACAGCAACGTCGACTGGGGGCAGGGGATGCTGCAGCTGAAGTCCTGGCTCGACCGGAACGCCCCGGGGCGGCCGGTCCGCCTGGCCTATTTCGGCAGCATGCGCCCCGAGATGTACGGCTTGACGGGCGTGAAGATTGGGCTCCAGGAGCTGGAGGAGCCGGCGCGGCCGGGCCTGTACGCTGTGAGCGCCCACCTCCTGGCGCGGGCGATCGGCCGGCTGTCGATGGGAGGCGGTGGCGGAGAGGCGGGCTGGCTGCTGCGCACGCGGCCGACCG
>DASTNM010000576.1:0-4200 GCA_035762745.1 Candidatus Polarisedimenticolia bacterium | reverse complement strand
CGCCGATTACCAGCAGACCCTGGCCGATTACGCCGCCTGGAGGGCGCAGCAGGCGAACGCCGCCGTGCAGGCGAAGCTCGACCGTGCCATGGACGAAACCGGTCGGTTGGCCGATCGGGTCACGAGCGATCCCGATTACCTCTCCGGGTTCGCCGCCGGAGTCGGGGCGATGCGCTCGGTCGATCTGAGCCGCTGCGAGGACCTGATGGGGCGGGATTTCGACAGCCTGCAGCGCCAGCCTCCCCAGGTCCCCGCCAGCACCGGCGATCGGCAGCAGCGTTACGCGCAGGGCTTCCAGGACGGTCAGCGTCTGCTGTTCGGACTGGAATCACTGCGCGGCCTCCCGCGCTGCTTCGTCACGGTGCCCGCATCACAGCGCGCCGCGCAGGGGCAGTAGCCCTCCGGGCCGTTCCTGGCGCGGCCTCGACCGGGGGAGCCACCGGTTGATCAGGGAAGCGAGTCGAGGCGGGGGAACCCGAGGACGCCCATGAAGATGTCGTTGAAATCGGGACGCCCCGACAACTCGATGTACTCGACACGCCCCGGCATCGCCGCCGCGGCTTCCCGCTCGCGGTACGAAAGAAGGCCGATCTTCGCCCCCTCTCCTGCGGCGTTGCCGACGGCGCGTATGCGCCCGACGGGAACTGGAGGGACCAGACCGATGAGGCGCGCCGATTCGGGGTGGATGTAGGAGCCGAAGGCACCGGCCAGCATCACCTCCTGCAGGTCATCCGCGCCGACTCCCATGTCGTTCATCAGGACCCGGATGCCCGAAGCGATGGAGCCCTTGGCGAATTGCAGCTGCCGCACGTCCTTCTGGCTGAACAGCACCGCCTTCCCCCCGGCCTCCTCCCTGGTGGCCAGGACGAAGGCGCGCACGCCGTCGATCGATACGATCCGGGAGGTGAGCGACTCCGGGATCCGGTCCCTGAGGTCGTCGCGGGACTGCATCCGTCCGGTGGCGTCCATCAGGCCGCGCCGGTAAAGCTGGGCCACGGCGTCGATCAGCCCCGAGCCGCACAACCCGACCGGCGGCGCGTCGTCGATGGTCTGCAGGGTCACCCCGTTCTCGGTGATCTGCACCCCTTCGATGGCGCCGGTCGTGGCCCGCATGCCGCAGGAGATCTCCGCCCCCTCGAACGCGGGACCGGCGGGTGCCGCGGTCGCGAGGGTGCGCGACTCGGACCCCAGGGCGATCTCGCCGTTGGTGCCGACGTCGACGAACAGCCGCAGCCGATCGCCGCGCGGCAGGGCGGTCGCCAGGAGCCCGGCGACGATGTCGCCGCCGACGTACGCACCGATCGCCGGGAACAGGTGGGCCCGGCCGGCCGGATGAATGACGAGGCCGATGTCGCGCGCCGGCAGATCGAGGCCGTGCTCCACGGTGGGGATGAACGGCGTCACGGAGATCGGCTCGGGGTCGATGCCGAGCAGCAGATGCATCATGGTGACGTTCCCGGCCACGGTGATCTCGTAAATCCGCTCCGTCCGGACCCCGGCCTCCGCCGTGAGCTTCTCGATGATGCCGTTCATCGTGAAGGTCGCCAGGTGCTGCAGCTCGACGAGCCCCTCCTTCCGGCCCATCGTGTACGAGATGCGCGACAGCACGTCGCCGCCGTGGACCGCCTGGGCGTTCAGGGCCGAGGCGACGCTCTTCGCCTCACCGCTCGTCAGATCCAGGAGGGTGCCGACGATGGTGGTCGTTCCGAGGTCGAAGGCGACGCCGTAGCACTCGCCGGTCGTATCGCCCGGCTCCAGCGCCAGCAGTGTCTCGCCGCACAGCACGGCCGTGACGTCGAACTCGGCGGCTCGCAGCGCTCCGGGAAGAGTCCGGAGGACGAGCAGATCGGCGCTCATCGCAAATCCCTGATCCCGCAGCGCCTCGCGCAGGCGCACGAAGTCGGAGCGCTGGTCATGCAGGTCTGGCTCCGCCAGGCGGAGGTGGACCTTGTGGACGTTCGGGTCGAGGAGGACCTGGCGCCCGACGCCGAACATCGCCGTCTTCGGAGTGCTCAGGAGACGCGGAACCTGCACCACCATGGCGCCGTGCACCTCCGCCTGGCAGGAGAGGCGCCAGCCGGCGGCGAGGTCCTCGGCGCTCAGGTGCTGCAGGTCGGCCGGAGTGACGGTCAGCGGTCCTTCGATGACCTGCACGCGGCACTTGCCACAGGTGCCGCGGCCGCCGCAGGTCGATTCGATCGGCTGCCCGGTCCAGGCGGCGGCATGGAACAGCGTCGTGCCCGCCGGCACGCGCGTCGTGGTCTCCTTCGGCAGGAAGGTGACCTTCACCTTCTCCGCCTTGGTGGTGGTCTGTTCCATGGGAGCGCCTTTCACCGGGTGGGTCAGACGGCGGGGTTCGGAGCCGCCGGGGACGGGGCCGGGAGCGCCTGGGCCGCCTTGGCGATCTTGCGGTAGTGCGTGTTCCATCGCCTGCCGAACGGATCGCGCCCGAGCATCAGATCACCGGCCAGGATCGTCTTGTAGATCTCCGGCTCGAGCGCGTTGGTGATCGCCGCCGTCAGGCCGACCTGCATTCCGAGCAGCATGAAGCTCGCGGTCAGGGGAGGCCGATCGGGCAGGCCGAAGCCGACGTTGCCGGCCCCCACCGACATGTTGACCCCGAGCTCCGCCCTGATCAAACGCATCGTCTCGAACGTGATCCGACCGAACTCGTGATTGGCGCCGATGGGCATGCACAGCGGGTCGATGATCACGTCCTCCGCCGGGATGCCGTGGTCGGCGGCGCGCCGCACGATCTTGCGGGCCACCGCCAGCCGCACCTGCGGGTCATTGCTGATCCCCGTGTCGTCGTTGGCGATTCCGATCACGGCGGCGCCGTACTTCTTGATCAGCGGCAGGAGGCGCTCCAACACCTCGTCCTCGCCGGTGACCGAGTTGACCAGGGCCTTCCCTTTGTAGACCGGCAGGGCGGCCTCGAGCGCCTCGGGGGTGGAGGAGTCGATCGAGATCGGGGTCTCCACGACCTCCATCATCGCCAGGACGGCGCCCTTGAGCATCCCCGGCTCGTCGGCCCCCGGGATGCCGGTGTTGACGTCGAGCATCTGCGCCCCCGCCTCCGCCTGGGCCACGGCGTCGGCACGTACGCGCGAGTAATCATAGCGACGCAGCTCCTCCGCCAGCTTCTTGCGATTGGTCGGGTTGATCCGCTCGCCGATGATCACGAAGGGATCGTCCGGGCTGATGACGACGGTCCTGGTGGCGGACGAGAGTACGGTCTTCATAGGGAACGCTCCCGGTGATCACGGGGGGGGACGGGGTCGCCGCCCACGACCGTCGCCGCGACCGCCGGCGAGGCCGCCTGGGCGGGTTGGAGACGGGCCCGCTCGCAGATCTCTGCGACCGCCTCCTCCCAGTGGATCGGCATCAAGTGGAATCCCGCCACGCCGGGGATCTCCCTCAGCCGTTCGATCACCTCGACGCAGATCCGGATTCCCTCCGCCTCTCGGCGCTCGCGCTGATCGCCGGCCCCCCCCATTCGACGCACGATCGCATCGGGGATCTCCATTCCGGGGACGTGGTCTCGCATGTAACAGGCGGCTCGCATCGAACGGAGCGGCGCCACCCCGGCCAGGATCGCCACCCGGCGGTCGATGCCGAGATCGCGCGCGCGCGACATGAAGGCGGCGAAACGCTCCACATTGTAGACGATCTGGGTCTGCACGAACTGCGCCCCGGCTTCGACCTTCTTCATCAAACGGGCCGCGCGGAAGTCGTAAGGGGGCGCGAACGGGTTCTCGGTCGTCCCGACGAGCAGGTCGGGTGGCGGCTTGATCTCGCGGCCGCTCAGGTAGCGTCCCTCGCGCGTCAAGTGACGGGCCAGCCCGACCAATTGGATCGAATCGAGGTCGAACACCGGCTTGGCCTGCGGATGGTCGCCGTGCACCATGTGGTCGCCGGTCAGACAGAGAATATTGCGGACGCCGAGAAGCGCCGCCCCCACGAGGTCGCTCTGCAGCGCCAGGCGGTTGCGGTCGCGGCATGTGACGTGCATCACCGCGTCGACCCCTTCCTGCACGAGGAGCGCGCTGCCGGCCAGGGCCGAGGCATGCACGATGCCGGCGGTGTTGTCCGGCACGTTGACGGCGTCGACGTAATCCCGCACCAGGCGGGCGCGCCGGCGCAGATCGTCGGGGTCGGCGCTGTCCCCGGCCGCCACCTCGCAGGTCACCACCGGACGCC